>JALRKK010000088.1 GCA_023268935.1 Glaciecola sp. | reverse complement strand
CACTTCAGTCGATTCACAACATATCGCACAGTACACTTTGCCAATCGGTGCCGAACACGTTCCCATGAATCAATTCATTGGCAAACAACTCAATGTTCAATTCGAACAGACAATCACTTGTATTCACTGTGCACGTCCAACGTCCAAAAGTTTTAATCAAGGATATTGTTATCCCTGTTTACAGCGCCTAGCGCAATGCGATACCTGCATCGTAAAACCCGAATTATGCCATTACAGCAAAGGCACTTGTCGTGAGCCACAGTGGGCAGAAGCACATTGCTTTAACGATCATATTGTTTATCTATCGAATACGGGTAACGTTAAAGTGGGCATTACGCGGCAACTACAAAAGGGCGTGTCGACACGATGGATCGATCAGGGGGCGACTCAAGCAGTCGCTATGTTTAGAGTCGCTAATCGCTTAGTTAGTGGGTTAGTGGAAACCGCTTGCAAGCAATATGTAGGCGATAAAACCAACTGGCGCACCATGCTCAAAAACGAATACGAAGCACTGAATTTGGATGCTTTGAAAAGCGAAATAATGAAAAAAGTACAACCTGATATTGACAATATTCATGCTCAATATGGTCTGCTAGCCGTTACATCAATTGAGAGTCCTGCGGTAGAAATTCACTATCCAGTGCAACAATATCCCACAAAAGTTAGCTCAATTAACTTGGAAAAAGAAGGCGGTTTTGCCGGCAGGCTTCTCGGGATAAAAGGACAATATTGGTTGCTAGACAACGATAGAGTCATCAATATTCGTAAATACGGTGGTTACCATTGGCATATCACTGTGAGCGAATAGTCATATCACGAGCATATCTTACTTTTTGTCCCCAAAATCGAAATTCAAATCCAAGGGACAGATGCGCCTAAATTTTCGACACCGTTTGAATGCCTTACCGCTCTTGCACAAAATCGCACCAAACGCATATTGATGAGTATACTGGCAAACACTGCGGAGGATTCCGCATCGGCTATAAAGCGCAATAATTTCCCTTTCAACGCTATCAATCGAGCAAAGTTTCCAGTAAACTTTGCTCTTTATTTTTGTACTCTACAACAAGTTAGGAAGTCGCAGTATGTCTAACGATGAAAATTTCAAAGACCCATTTAACATTTATTATCTTTTAGCAGCAGCAGGCGTTTTAGTGGCAATGCCGTTATTAAACGTATTATGTGGTTGGTACGTATTTTATTTTTCTAAGTAAACACATTTAAACGAGGTTAACCTTGCCGGGCGAATACATAAAATCAGTAGTAAAAACTATCCCAGACTACCCAAAACCTGGGATCATGTTTCGAGATGTGACAAGTGTTCTTGAAGACCACAAGGCCTTTTCACAATGTATTGAACTACTTGTTGAACATTACAAAAATAAAAAATTCGACAAAATTGCTGGTACTGAAGCCCGTGGTTTTCTGTTTGGTGCGCCACTTGCACTGGCTCTCGGCGTCGGTTTTATTCCTGTGCGCAAGCCAGGTAAATTACCTCGTCAAGTCATCAGTGAAGCGTATGAGTTAGAGTATGGTACGGATAATTTAGAAATTCATACTGATGCGGTTCAAGAAGGCGACCGTGTGCTCTTAGTGGACGATTTGCTCGCAACAGGTGGTACTATGGTTGCGACTGCTAATTTAGTTCGTCGTCTTGGCGGGGTGGTTGAAGATGCCGCATTCATTATTTCATTGCCAGATATTGGTGGAGAAGATAAATTAGCCGAAGCAAACATCATTCCTTATGCATTATGCGAATTTGAAGGCGATTAACTAATCTATGAGCTATCAGGTCTTAGCACGTAAATGGCGGCCAAGTAAATTTGCCGAACTCGTAGGGCAATCTCACGTTGTCTCTGCTATTTCTAATGCGCTAGACAATGATAGGTTGCATCATGCTTATTTGTTTACCGGTACTCGAGGTGTTGGTAAAACGACCATTGCGCGGATTTTTGCCAAAAGTCTTAATTGTGAAACCGGGCAAGGTGCTAACCCTTGTGGTATCTGCGGGACTTGCCAAGAGATTGACCGAGGCAGTTTTGTTGACTTGCTCGAGATTGATGCCGCATCACGAACCAAAGTAGAAGACACTCGTGAGCTACTTGACAATGTGCAATATCGCCCGACGCGTGGTAAATATAAAGTTTATCTAATTGACGAAGTGCACATGCTTTCTAAGCATTCATTTAATGCACTGTTGAAAACGCTGGAAGAGCCTCCGGAGCACGTCAAGTTTTTATTAGCCACGACTGATCCACAAAAACTGCCTGTGACGATTTTGTCACGGTGTTTACAGTTTAATCTCAAAGCACTCTCTCGCGAGCAAATACAACAACAGCTTTCTCATGTATTGAGCCAAGAACAGATCACTCACGAACCGTCAGCCTTGGCGCAACTGGCACGCGCAGCTAATGGCTCAATGCGTGATGCGCTCAGCTTGACCGACCAAGCTATTGCGCAGGGTAATAACCAAGTTACGCTAGAAACGGTGATTGCGATGTTGGGCTTGCTCGATAAGTCACAGTTGCTCAAAATTCTGCACGCAATATTGGAAAATGACTCTGAACGTGTGATTGAGCTTGTAAATGACATCGCAGTGCAGTCTCCAGATTATCAAGCTGTCTACGATGAGCTGATATCATTGTTACACCAAGTTGCTTTGACACAACTCGTGCCCAACGCGTGTAAGTTAGAAACCATTAGTGCGAAAGCAATTTATACGTTGGCAAAAGCCTTCTCGCCTGAGCATGTTCAGTTACTCTATCAACTTGTCATTCAAGGCAAAAAAGACCTACCTTATGTGGCAGATGGTCGTTTAGGTCTTGAAATGACGTTATTGCGGTTGTTGTCATTCACTCCGGCAACGCCGACGCCTGAAATGGAAGAGGCGATTCGTTCTGGTATGGCGGAACATCGAGTTGAGATTGATGAGCAAGTGGTGTTTGCTAATGTACAAACGCCAAACGTGCATTCGACTGTCGTAGCGGAACCCAAAGTATACCAAGAGCCCTCAGCTCTGGTAGAACCCTCAGCTCCTACTAATGATTATTATGCATCAGAAAGTGATAGCCGTTGGAATGCTGAAAACGAGCAAGCTCAAGATGATTTAGCAAATGATGAAGATGATGACGCTCCTAAACGAGAAGATCTTGATACTGTCATTGATGATATGTTTGCTACGTCTGCAGAGCCAGATCCAGAGCCATCTACAGAAATGGAATCCGCTCTTCCAACTGAGCCGGTATCCGCACCGGCTTATATGGATGAAGTCCCACCGATGGATGACGATTCGGATAACGCGTTGATGTACGCGGAGCAAGATGAGATTTTCGCTCAGGCTGAACAGCAACATCCAAACGCATTTGAATCTAGACCGGTTGCAGATAAGCCTGCTACAGATGACTTGTTAGGTGCTTTGGACTCACTCAAACACATCAGGACCAAAAAAACGGATGAAGAAAATACATCTGAAGCTTCAGCTCAGCAGCCCCCCGCTTTAGAATCAGATGCAGTTACCAGCGCTGAAGTTGAAACAGAAACAACCCAAAATTCGGTCAGTGAGTTCGTGCCGAGTGAAGAAGAACTCGCCGAAGCAGAAGATTTTGTAGAGCCTGAAGCTGACATTGAGGAGACTGAGGTTGTATCACCTTCCGCTCAAACATTGGAGCCAACTAGCCAGTTCGCACCATCTGCGCAGATATTACCTGAGACAAACCCTTCACAAATGGGATTAGGCACAGATAATCAAGCGCAAGCGCATTCACTTGTGCCTGGAGTTACGCCAGACAATTTGGTCGCTGAGTTACCTAATGGCGATACGTTAATGCATGAGGCGCAGATTGATGAATGGTCCAACATGATCAGTCACATCAAGCCACAATCGTTTATGCAAGTAGTCATGATGCACTCTGCTATGCAACGTTCAAGCAATCAAATTATGTTAACTGTTGGACAAGAACAATCTCATTTGCTCAGCGATACATTGCATAACAAGATCCAAGAGGCGATTAGTAAGCATTTACAGCAGCCCATTGAGTTGCAGATAAAAGTGGGTGTTGCGCACAACACGCCGATGCAAATCAAACAAAAAATCAAAGCATTTAGGTTACAACATGCCAATCAGCTGTTTGCAAGCGATCCGGATATGCAGAAATTGATGAATACGTTTAATGCGCAAGTCAAAGACGGTTCTATGCAACCAAAACCGTAACCATTTATAATACACATATTACATACGTTTATACCAAAGGAAAAAATCATGTTTAAAGGCGGAATGGGAAACATCATGAAGCAGGCGCAACAAATGCAAGAGCGCATGCAAAAAGCCCAAGAAGACTTAGCCAATATCGAAGTAACCGGTGAAGCGGGTGCTGGTATGGTTAAAGTGACTATGACTTGTAACCACAACGTACGTCGTGTTCACCTTGACGACTCATTAATGGAAGATGACAAAGACATGATTGAAGATTTACTTGCAGCGGCTTGTAACGATGCCGTGCGTCGTGTGGCTGAAACCAGTAAAGAAAAAATGTCAGACATCACTGGTGGTATGCCGTTGCCTCCAGGTTTTAAAATGCCGTTTTAAATGAAATATTCCCCTCTCATCAGCGATCTTATTGATTCCTTACGTCACCTTCCAGGAGTGGGTGCTAAGTCGGCACAGCGTATGGCGTTTCATCTGTTGGAACGCAATCGAGAGGGTGCGTTAAGTTTATCTGAAGCGCTTGCTGCCGCAATGGCCAATGTGAAGCATTGCAATGAATGCCGAACGTTTACCGAAAGCGAAAGGTGTCATATTTGCGCTAATGATGCTCGTCAAACGAATGGGGTATTATGTATTGTCGAGTCTCCTCAGGATATATTGGCGATTGAGCAAACTACGCAATTTCACGGGACTTATTTTGTTCTGATGGGGCACTTATCACCTATCGATGGTATTGGTCCAAATGAAATTGGTTTAGATATTCTGGCTAAGCGTCTGCAAGTTGGCAACATTAATGAAGTGATTTTGGCAACCAACCCAACCGTTGAAGGTGAGGCGACTGCGCATTATATTGCGCAAATGTGTCAGCAACAAAATATCACGGCCTCTCGTATTGCCCATGGTGTACCCGTGGGTGGCGAGTTAGAATACATTGATGGCAACACTTTGGCACACGCATTTAGTGGTCGACGCCAGCTTTAGAATCAATGGATTTAAACAACCACACAAAAATACCCTTGAAAAAACCACGGTCATCCCTACATAGCTAATAACGAAATTTTTGTCTTTCAAAATCATTAGCTAGGAGACATGTCAAGATGACTGATACTGTGGAACCTCAAGGCACACAACAAGAAACACACGGTTTTCAAACCGAAGTAAAACAGCTTTTACAACTGATGATCCACTCTTTGTATTCAAACAAAGAGATCTTTTTGCGTGAGTTAGTTTCTAACGCTGCTGACGCAGCGGATAAGTTGCGTTTTAAAGCATTATCAAATGACGCGTTGTACGAAAATGACGGTGATTTGTCTGTTAAAGTTTCTGCTGATAAAGACGCCGGAACAGTCACCATCGAAGACAACGGTATCGGTATGTCTCGAGATGAGGTCATTGCCAATCTGGGTACCATTGCCAAGTCAGGTACCAAAGAATTTTTCTCTAATTTATCGGGCGACCAAGCGAAAGACTCTCAGTTGATTGGTCAATTTGGTGTCGGTTTTTACTCTGCATTTATTGTGGCTGAAGAAGTGGTTGTGCGCACTCGTGCCGCTGGCGCAGATGCGTCAGAAGGGGTGGAATGGACCTCAAAAGGCGAGGGTGAATTCACTCTCGCACAAATCGACAAGCCTACCCGTGGTACACAAATTATCTTGAAATTGCGTGAAGAAGAAAAAGAATTTGCGGATGATTGGCGCTTGCGTTCAATCATCACCAAATACTCTGACCACATTTCGATTCCGGTACAGATGTTTAAAGAAGAAGTACCAGAACAAGATCCGATTGAAGAAGGCGGCGAAAAAATCCCAGCGGTACCTGCGCATTGGGAAGCCATCAATAAAGCCGAAGCACTGTGGACTCGTGACAAAGGTGATATCTCTGAAGATGAGTATAAAGAGTTCTATAAGCACGTTTCGCATGACTATAGCGATCCATTGACTTGGTCACACAACAAAGTGGAAGGTAAAACTGAGTATACTTCACTACTTTATATCCCTAGCAAAGCACCATTTGATTTGTACAATCGTGATCATAAACATGGTTTAAAACTATACGTACAGCGCGTGTTTATCATGGATGACGCTGAGCAGTTCATGCCAAGCTATCTGCGTTTTGTCAAAGGTCTATTGGATTCTAATGACTTGCCATTAAATGTATCGCGTGAGATTTTGCAAGACAACAAAATCACCCAATCGATGCGTCAAGGCTGCACCAAAAAAGTGTTGCAGATGCTTGAACGCATGGCGAAAAACAACCCAGAAGACTACACCAAGTTCTATGCTGAATTTGGTAATGTCCTCAAAGAAGGTCCTGCAGAAGACTTCTCTAATAAAGAAAAAATCGCTGGACTATTGCGTTTTGCCTCTACCCACACAGACTCAGATGCACCGACAGTTTCACTAGCGGATTACATCGAGCGCATGGGTGAAGATCAAGATAAGATTTACTATGTGGTAGCGGATTCATATCAAGCGGCTAAGACAAGTCCACATCTTGAAATTTTCAAGAAAAAAGGCATCGAAGTATTACTTATGTCTGAGCGTATCGACGAGTGGTTGATGTCGCATTTGACCGAGTTCAATGAAAAGCAGTTCAAATCCATTGCGCAAGGTTCCTTAGATGAGTTGGATTCTGAAGATGATAAGAAGGCCAAGGAAGCAGCTGAAAAAGAAGTTGAAGGTGTATTAGAACGTATCAAAACGGCTTTAGGCAGTAAAGTCAAAGAAGTCAAATTCACTCATCGTCTAACTGAATCGCCAGCCGTGATTGTAGCGGATGATAACGGTATGACGACGCAAATGATGAAGCTGATGCAAGCGGCGGGTCAGCCAGTACCTGAAGTTGAGTATCACTTTGAACTGAACCCTGAGCATGAATTAGTCAAATACATCGCGGATGTGCAAGATGAGGAGCTTTTCAAGCAATGGTCTGAGGTGTTGTTTGACCAAGCAGCTTTATCAGAGCAAGGTAGCTTAAAAGATCCTGCTAGCTTTGTGAAAAACGTCAATAGCTTGTTGCTAAAAGCGGCTAAGTAAGCGACTTTTGATCCCCCTTGAGCGGATGTCTTGAAAAAGGCATCCGCTTTTTTGTTACCGATTAGTCGTAAGAAAGCGGATTGATACCCACTTAGGCTTGCAACCATTCCGTTAGTTGGGTAACTTTAACCATATTACTTTTTAAAATTACAAATGGAGGATGCACCATGCGCATCGTATTATTAGGCGCACCTGGCGCGGGTAAGGGAACTCAAGCTCAGTTCTTAATGGGCAAATTTGGTATTCCACAGATTTCAACGGGCGACATGTTGCGTTCGGCTATCAAAGCTGGCACAGAAATGGGTCTAGCGGCAAAGAAAGTCATGGATGCTGGTCAGTTAGTATCGGATGACATCATCATCGGTTTAGTCAAAGAGCGCATTGCACAAGAAGATTGTGCCAATGGTTTCTTACTTGATGGCTTTCCTCGAACTATTCCACAAGCGGATGCGATGAAAGACGCTGGCGTAGCAGTTGATTATTGTCTTGAGTTTGATGTACCAGATGATGTGATTGTTGAGCGCATGGGCGGTCGTCGTGTGCACGCTGCCTCAGGCCGTGTTTATCATGTCGTGTACAATCCACCAAAAGTGGAAGGTAAAGACGATGAAACGGGTGATGATTTGATGATCCGTGATGACGACAAAGAAGCAACGGTTCGCGATCGTCTGGGTATTTATCACACTACGACTAAACCTCTCGTTGAGTACTACACCGCTGAAGCAGATGCGGGTAACTGTAAATACTTCAAACTTGATGGTACTCAACCTGTGGATGCGGTTAGCCAGCAGTTAGCAGAGTTACTGGGTTAATTATTTTATTAACCATATATAAAAAAATGAGCGGTCTATTTTAGATGGCTCATTTTTTTTGTGTGGATGTTAGGCAAAACCGTTTTTCAAGTTAACTGGTTCTTGGACGAAACTCCAATACCGTAGCATTGATACAATAACGCGGCTTGCCATTAGGGCCATCATCAAACACATGCCCAAGATGAATGCCTGATTTTGCTGCTTTGATTTCGGTGCGCACCATGCCGTAGGACAAATCTTGATGATAGGTGACGCTATCCTTGATTGCCTCAGTAAAAGACAACCAGCCAGTCCCTGAGTTAAATTGATGGTCGGTATCAAACAAAGGCGCACCGGATAAGGTATCGATGAATACGCCTTCACCGACATTTTTAAACGCTTCATATTGTCGGCAAAAGCGCGCATCTGTGCCCTTATTGAACGCAACATTAAATGCTTCACCATCGCCGAGTTTGAATGCGCCCAACAGTTGGTAAAACTTTTCAGGGCCAACATAACCTTGTACTCCGTGGACTTCCTTACCATCTTGCATAAACAAGAGGGTTGGAGTGGCCCATGTGGGACTTGTGACCGTCAGTCCGGCAAGTTGTTCGGCGCGACGAAAATGCATTGGTATCGAACCTTGATAGGCATTCGCCACATCCGCTTTGAATTTGTCACAATACGGGCAATCTGGAGAATCAATAACAACGATGTGCTGGCCTTGTAATAGGGCGTGGTTATCGATTTTGGCAAATTGTGTCACGGTCCCATCAAAACGCACACCAGTGGAGTGGTCGGGGCAATATCCATTTGGGTTTTTGGCAATGTAGTCTTGATGGTATTCTTCGGCTGGGTGAAACGCATCCAGTGCTTTGATTTGGGTTTGAATGGCGCCGTAGCCAGCTTTGGTCAACAGAGGTTGGTAAGCTTGAGTGACTTGTTGCGCTATGGCTTGTTGAGCGTCATTGGCATATAAAATGGTTGAGCGATATTGGGTACCTATGTCATTGCCTTGGCGATTTGCCTGGGTTGGGTCGTGCATCTCATAAAAGGCTTTGAGCAAGGTTTTGGTACTGATTTGGGATGGGTTGTATTCGATTTGAATGACTTCAGCGTAGTTATTTTCATTAAAGCGATGCTGGGCTTTGGTGATGTTGCGATAAGTTGGCGCAAAGCCCCGTCCGTCAGCATACCCTGACACGACATTAATCACGCCAGGCATGGCTTCGAAGCGTTTTTCTGCGCCCCAAAAGCAGCCTAAGCCAAGTACCAAGGTCTCAGACTCAATACTCATTGGCAAATCTTCGGATAGGGATATTTGCTGTATTTTGCTCTGCTCGCTATGACTCGAGGTGGACGTGCTGAATGCTTGAGGCATCGAGAACCAAACTAGCACTGCTGCGACGATAGCAATCAATAAAACGGATAAAATCTTCTGCATGTGTACTTTCCTCAACTAGGCTTAATAATAAAGACAGTTGTAAGTGGTGTGTTATTTCATTACAGTGCCACACAATAATAAGATCGCAATCCTAAGGGAAATTCTATGTCACTTCCTATTACCGGCTTTTATACCAGCATCTTGGGTATCATTTTGGTTTATTTGTCCATTCTCGTTATTCGTGAGCGGCGCACAGGGCGTGTGAGCCTTGGTGATGGCAATGTAGAGGAGTTGCCATATTTGCAACGCACTTCTCGCGCATTTGGCAACTTTACCGAATATGTGCCCATGGCGGTGTTGTTGTTAGCGATCGCAGAGCTTAACGCCATCAATGCTTATGTCCTCCACGCTTGCGCCATGTTGTTAGTGTTTGGACGTCTTGCGCATGCGTATGGGTTGCGCCACCATCCAGGACCTTCCTGGCAACGCGTATGGGGAATGCTAGCAACATTCGCCTGCATTGTCGTTTTGGCCGTCGCGAATATTGTGATTTTGTATTAATTACTCATAAGTATAGCTGCATTTCGCAACGCGATAGGAATAGCCAAGCGGCTGATTCTCATCTTCTGTGATGAGTAAAAGTGAAAAATCATCTAGCACAACCGTGCGTTCATTTTCGGCTTTTTGGCACATACTGTATGGGTAGGCTTCAAAGTGAAAGATGAATGTCGCAATGGCTTTATCGATGAATTGACCGGTTGCTTGAATGTCTTCCAGGTGTTCTTGTCCATCATTCTCGGTTGGATTTTCAGATAATGACAGTTCCAGTGGACGGTCTTGTTCTGACACAATTGCGACCTCAAACCCGGTTGCGTTAACTGAACTGGCTAAATATGGGGTGATAACTGTGACCAATCCAGAAATCACCACTGGGATCAAAATAATGCGAAACAGCATTGTAATGATGGCGTTTTTGGTATCTTCCCAATGTACTTTTAATTGGATGCCAAAGAGCTTCAAAGGCAAACTCAAGAACAACCAAAGGTTGGCCAGTATCAATCCCACCAAAAATATCAAAATGTGGCTCACTGCAATCCAAAATGGCATCAGCACCAAAGTGGTAAAGCCCAAAGTAAAAACAAATGGCGTCGGCTCAACACCGGTGACTTGATTGATTTTGAGTGCAGCGAACGCCAAGGCGAGATTCGCAGTACTGGCGTACAAAATCAAGATAAAACTTTTGCCAATGGTGGTCGCCCAGACTTTTTGAAATAGGTTTAACAGCTCTCTTATGAAACCAGCGAAGGCCAATGCCATGGTCATTATTAATAAGGTATTGCCACTATCGAACATCGCAAGCAATAAGCACAGCATCGCCGCAAAGTAGAATAATTGAGAGGGAGTATATTGCTTTGCCCAGCGCACAAAAGACAGTTCTCGAATATAGAGCTTAATGTGCATGACAGCGCTTGATAGCTGTGTTTGCAATCGCGTCATCCATTTGGGTGAAGTGAAACTCGATGATGGTTGTGGCAACATAATGAGATGGGTCTGTTTTTTATTTCATCATATCACATAAAAAATGCCCGCGAAAAGCGGGCATTGATTGGGGAAAACATACATGAATTGTGAGAGGGGTTAATTCTCGATTAAACGCGAGCCAATCTCAATTTTGCGCGGTTTTTCAGCTTCTGGAATGATGCGCTCCAAATCAATGTGGAGTAAACCATGCTCCATATCAGCGGCAAGTACTTTGACGTTGTCGCCGAGTTGGAATTTGCGCTCAAAGCTGCGCTCTGAAATGCCTTTGTGCAAGAACTTGCGTTCTGCTTCGTCTTTTGGCGCGTCGTTTTTGCCAGACACGACAAGCGTATTCTCTTGTACAGTAATTTCAATGTTGTCCTGAGCAAATCCGGCAACGGCCATCGTGATGCGATATTTGTCTTCGCCCAGCAACTCAATGTTATATGGGGGATAACTGGCTTGTTTTTCGTTGCGGGCAGCGGCATCTACTAGTGCGGCTAAGTGGTCAGAACCGATGAATGAACGGTAAAGTGGAGATAAGTCGATAGTTCTCATAGTCATATCCTTCCTATTAAGCAATATGTAAAGTGTAAAATTGTGTGCCCCGGTGTGTTAACCACATTCTTTGTCAAGAATACTTGTGCATTAACTCGGCGGCGGTATTTACCAAGTTGGTAAGTCGGCCTCTGTTGAGCACCGATAATTACTATTTAGGGACTATGAATAATTCTTCAAGGGGTCTTTGTGATTTTTTTTGTAAAAAATGTGTGTTTCACTTTTAGCGCCAGAATAATACCAGCTAAAGTAAAGGTAATTACATTTGCGATAATCATCGGCCAATCCATTAATACCACGCCGTAGAGCAACCAGCACAACACGCCAAAGGTAAAGACCGAGTACATACCAATGGATAAGCTTTCAGTATCATTGGTTTTGATGACTTTAATCGCTTGTGGCAAGAAAGACATGGAAGTGCATGCCGCTGCAACATATCCGATGTAAAAGACGTAATCTGACATAAGGTGTCCTTAAATATAAATCGCTTAAACGATTAAGTTAAACGGTTGTACTATAGCGCATTTTCTATAAGTCGTCATTAAATGCTGTGAATGAATAGGTATTCAGATACAATTTCATCATGCAAATTCAAAACATATCATCATTATTAGCACGGAGCCTCGGGTGTGAACTATCTCATATTCGAGATATACATATTGTGCAAAGCCTGTGGAGTGGCTACGGTGCGATTGTACGTTTTATACATAACGAAACGCTATTAATCGCCAAACTCGTCAATACTCAAGCCATGCCACAACACCCAAAAGGCTGGTCGGGGCAGACCTCGCATGAGCGCAAGCTTTCATCGTTCATCAATGAGCAGACGTTTTATCAAGCACATGCATCATCACTAAAACATATTGCGAAGACTCCTCTGTGGTTGGCAACAAAAAATACCGATGAGGCGATGGTGATGGTGTTGCAAGATGTAGATGCTGTCGGGTATGACCAGCGCTATTATCAACTGAATGATACGCGGTTTACACAATGTCTACATTGGCTGGCTCGTTTTCACGCGTACTTTTTGGTCTATGCGAGGGATCCAACATTGTGGACCCGAGGCAATTATTGGCATCTCGACACGCGTCAAGATGAGTTTGCCATGATGGCCGAAGGTGAATTAAAACAACAAGCTCAGGCTTTAGATAAAGTTCTTGTAAATGCACAATACCAAACGCTTATACACGGTGATGCCAAAGTCGCCAATTTTTGTTTCAGCGATGCACGCTGTTTAGCCTTGGATTTTCAATATGTGGGCGTGGGTGTTGGCGTGGTGGACGTCATGTATTTTCTTGGGAGCTGCTTGACGGAAAGTGAGCTCGAGATGACAGCCGACGCTGCGTTTGATAGTTATTTTACAGAATTAAAAGACGCTTTGCCAGTTGAGTATGTGACTCAGCATTGGGAATACTTAGAAAAAGAATGGCGTGCATTAATCCCCATCGCTTGGGCGGATTTTTCACGTTTTTTAGAAGGGTGGTCGCCTAGCCACCATAAACTGCATGGCTACAGCGCTAGGCAAACACAACGGGGACTGGATTTGTTAGCTGATTATTTCATGCCGTAAGCGCAGATCATGCAATAGGAATAGCGGTCGGGTAAGGTCGAGACTTCATCCAACCCTTGCTACTGTGCATGAATGGTCCTTATGGTATTCAGCTCCGATCTGGCAACTCATTACTAATATTTAACAGCGCCAATCGCTCGGTTTCATGCTGAGTAAACGGTGCATCGTAGTTTTCTTTGTTTAAACAAATCAAATGGTCTTTATTTTGACTAAAGCGTTTATTAATCGCTTTGAGCTGCGCAAAATAATCTGCAACCGATACATCAAAATAGTTAAACACATTGGTTTGATTGGGTAAAAACAGCAAATCACTATCAAGGTTTGCCATTAGGTCGGCGTGTTTAAAGACTGCTTGGGATTTACTAAAACACGGAGAAGTGCTGCGCAACACTGCCGCATCAGGAATAGCCATCGCGCGCAATTTGCCGTTAAATGTTTGCCACGTAATGCCACACAGAGTAATCCGAATTTCTGCGGTTTGTTCGGCAGTGGTTTTAAGCGTCATAGAGGGTGAATGACTGCTGGCTATGTCCTGCAAAATATCAT
>JALRKK010000029.1 GCA_023268935.1 Glaciecola sp. | reverse complement strand
ATCTGCATTCCTTCTTCAACAATATTAAAACCGTGTGAATAACCTAAGGTCGCACCTTGTTGCATCAATGGCATAACCGCTTCAACAACTGACGCGTGCTGCTTATCCGGTGTGAGGTTATACACTAAATCCGCAGTTGGGATAAGTTCTTGGTAGGTGCCAACAGTAAAACCGTTTTCAGTTGCACGCACGTAAGAATCACGCTTTTCATCAATTGCCGCTTGACGTAATGCATAAGCTACATCTAAGCCAGAGTCGCGCATGTTTAAACCTTGGTTCAAACCTTGTGCACCACAACCGACGATGACAATCTTTTTACCTTTCAAAAAATCACAACCATCAGCGAATTCACTGCGGTCCATAAAACGACAACGACCAAGTTGGTCAAGCTGTACGCGTAAAGGTAAGGTATTAAAATAATTAGCCATGCTTCTACTTTCCAATTCCAAAGTTTATCCGCAACGCGGATATTTACCATTTCAATTTCAATCAGTGACGATTTGGTTTGATGATAGTCGATGTTTTTTGTTTGATAAAATGATATATTTGCAACTTAGTGTTGCATTTTGTGCAATAACCAGATATTTCAGTATCCCCGAGAGGATTTATGGACATTCGCACTTTACAACTTTTTCATCATTTAGCCCAGTCGTTGCATTTTGGCAAGACCGCTCAAGCGATGTTTATCACCCCATCGACCTTAAGTCGCGCCATCACAAGATTAGAACAAGAAACCCAAGTTACTCTATTCGAGCGCAACAATCGTTCAGTAAGTTTAACCCATGCAGGGGAGATCTTCTTGGTCTTTGCCAGTACGACTTTGGCCGAATGGGATCGCGTTAACAGTCAACTACAATCCAACCAAACCCAGTTAAGAGGGGAGTTAAGCCTATATTGTTCGGTTACCGCGTCACAATCGCATTTACCAGGTTTACTTGATAAATACCGCTCTTTGCATCCTAGTGTAGAATTGAAATTGCTGACTGGAGACCCTGCTGAAGCTGTGCAAAGAGTACAACAAAAAACCACTGATGCGGCAGTGTGTATTCATTACCCAGAGTGGCCAGAAGACGTCATGTTTCAACATTTGGACGACGTCCCTTTGGTGTTGATCGCGCCAAAATCTTCCAAGATTCAGCGTTTAAAAGATGTCGATTGGACCCAGCAGCCAGTCATTATGCCTGAATCGGGTCCATCTCGTCGGATCGTGCATCACTGGTTCGCTGAGCATAATATTCGTCCACGCATCTATGCAACCGTTGGAGGCAATGAGGCCATTGTCAGTATGGTCAACTTGGGCGTTGGCTTGGGTTTTGTTCCCAAAATCATTCTCGATTATGTGCGTCACTCTAATCGCTTATATCAAATCACTGTACCAGACATTGAAGCTTACCGTTTGGGCTTATGCTGTCTGGCAAGCCGTGCCTTTGAACCCAAAATCAGCGCGCTGATGGAGCTAACCAGCGGTTAACTATTCTATTGGGTAATTAATTGTTGGCATAACCGGTCGAAACTGCGGTACTGTAATGCTTCAGCAATGTGTTTGGGCTTTATGTCAACCGCATGGTCTAGATCGGCGATGCTGCGGGCAAGCAAAATCAGCCTGCTGAACATGCGAGCAGATAGCTGATATTGTTGATGGGCCTGATCTAAAAGGCTTTGCGTATCAGCACAAAGTTGAATGGACTTGATTTGAGCTGGCGGCAATTGACTGTTGAGGCATCCTTGACGCTGAATTTGTTTTAGCTGTTGGGTTTTCACAAGTTGTGCCAACTCCTTAATACTCGGTTCATTAGCTTGGTTCGGTGCTAGGTTCGGTCGAGCTTTAGGGACTTCACATTGCATATCAATGCGTTCTAGCAAAGGGTCAGATAAACGATTCAAATATCTTATTGTCGCATCTAAACTACTCCTGTTATTTTCTACAGATCCGGTTGGACTTGGGTTAAGGGTAGCGATGAGTTGAAAATCACAAGGCAAACTGAGTGCGTAATGAGCCCGATGTAACCTGATCTCACCTTCTTGTAGCGGTTCGCGAAGTTGGTCTAGCAGGGGTTTGGCAAACTCAGTTAATTCATCTAACAGCAGCACACCATTATGCGCAAGGCTTATGGATCCGGGTTGGGCTCGATTGCCACCACCAAGTAGTCCTATTTTGGTCACACTATGATGAGGGCGCTGTAGCGGTGGTCTGTTTGAATTAGGCATTGGGCGATTGGCTAACGAGTGCAAAGTTAACGTTTCAAAAAAAGCATTTTTAGGCAGATCGGGCAGCAAATTAACTAGTTCACAAGCTAGCATGGTTTTGCCAGCACCCGGAGGGCCATATAACAAAATATTATGGCCACCGGTTGCCGCGATTAACAGAGCACGTTTTGCGCCATACTGACCCAGAATCAAATCCCATTGTGAATCGATAAACTGACGGGGATGGTGTTTAGGCCGTACCGGTGCTACGCTATTCAACCTAGCATTTGCATTAGACGAAGCAGATGCGTTCAAGTGACTGACCACCTCCTTTAATGTCTTGGCAGGAAAGCACAATTCAGGATAAAAAGGCGCAACCTCATTGGCCTGATGAAACGAAAAAATCACTTTTTTTCCTCTATTTATCGCTTGTCTGATGCCTGGCAAAATACCGCTGACCGCCCTCAATTCACCTGATAAGGCAAGTTCACCTAAAAACACATAATCATTTAATTGCTCTGCAATGAGTTCGCCTGCGGCAATGAGTATTCCAAGCGCAATTGGTAAATCGAATCGAGCGCCAAACTTAGGTAAGTCGGCAGGGGAAAGGTTTACGGTGACTCTTTTGGCTGGGAAAGTATAACCAGAGTGGATGATGGCACTGCGCACCCGTTCTTTTACGTGTAGATGAGAACCACTGGCTAATCCTACTATCTGAAATTGTGGTAATCCTTTGGTGATGTGAATCTCTACAGTGACATCATGCGCGGTAAAACCAATGACGGTGCTGGTGTGCAAAGTCGCCATACTCATTTTAATTCTCCATACAAACGGTATACAGAGATTGTAATGCTCAAGCATGTTTGTGATGGCCAGTTTTACAAAATCCGGACTTTGGGTCAGGGAATAGAGGTGTTAGACCAAAAAACATTTGCTTTTTGCTCAAGCTTGAGGCTAACTATACATAGAGCACTTCGCTCTTTCAGTGACGACAATCTAACTTTTTACCATTTCTGCTTAAGAGAACAGTTCTCTTTCTTAGTGCTATCGAATCGCGATTTTCCAGTGTATTATGGGCGCGTATTGAACAATTTTTGGGCATGAGCAAGGTTGCTTAGCCCTCTACAGGAAACAGAAAATGGCTAAAACCCCAGCAGAAAAAATTTGGTTTAACGGTGAAATTATGCCATGGCGAGATGCGACTGTGCATGTCATGACGCACGCAATTCACTACGGTTCATCAGTATTTGAAGGTATTCGCGCATACAATACGCCGGATCAAGGTACGTGTGTGTTTCGCTTAAATGAACACAACCGTCGTTTATTCGATTCTGCCAAGATATATCGCATGACCATCCCTTACACGCTCGACCAAGTCAATCAAGCGACGATGGATATCATCCGCGCCAATGAGCTTAAATCGGCCTACATTCGTCCAATCGCTTTTTACGGTGATTTAGGTATGGGAATACAGGTACCATTTGGTCAAGAAACTGAGCTAAGCATCGCCGCCTTTGAATGGGGTGCATATTTAGGTGAGGAAGCGTTAACGTCTGGTGTTGATGCCGGTATTTCATCGTGGAGCCGGTTGGCTGCCAATACCCTTCCTACTGGTGCAAAGGCCGGTGGTAACTACTTATCATCGCAATTAATTTCAATGGAAGCACGACGCCATGGGTATGGCGAAGGCATTGCCTTAGATGTCAATGGCTACGTCTCCGAAGGTGCTGGTGAAAACATCTTTGTGATTCGTGATAAAGTGGTGATGACGACCCCAAAAACGGCGGCGATTTTACCAGGTATCACTCGCGATACTTGTATGACGCTTCTCAAAGAATTAGGCTATGAAATTCGCGAAGAAAATATTCCGCGTGAATCCATGTATCTTGCTGATGAAATCTTTATGTGTGGCACTGCAGCTGAAGTCACGCCAGTGCGCAGTGTGGATGGCATTACCGTTGGCAATGGCGGTCGCGGTCCCATTACGAAAGAAGTGCAAGATATGTTTTTCGGCTTGTTTAACGGTACCACCGAAGACAAGTGGAATTGGTTAACACCCGTATATAAATAAGTTTTAAAAAAGAGTAATAGCAATGCCTAAACTACGTTCAGCAACGACCACACAGGGTCGCAATATGGCGGGCGCACGCGCATTATGGCGTGCCACAGGAATGAAAGATGGCGATTTTGGTAAGCCCATTATCGCAGTATCTAATTCGTTTACGCAATTTGTACCGGGTCACGTGCATCTTAAAGACCTAGGCCAATTGGTTGCGCGCAGTATCGAAGAAGCTGGCGGGGTGGCCAAAGAGTTCAACACAATCGCAGTGGATGATGGCATTGCCATGGGCCACGCTGGTATGTTGTACTCGTTGCCATCACGTGAAGTCATTGCCGATGCGGTGGAATATATGTGTAATGCGCATTGTGCCGATGCCTTGGTCTGTATTTCTAACTGCGACAAAATCACGCCGGGCATGTTAATGGCGGCGATGCGCTTAAATATCCCTGTGATCTTCGTATCAGGCGGTCCAATGGAAGCAGGGAAAACTAAGCTTTCCGATCAGATCATCAAGCTAGACTTAGTCGATGCTATGGTGGCCGCGGCAGATGATAAAGTATCCGATACCGATTCAGAAGAAATCGAACGCTCAGCGTGTCCGACTTGTGGTTCGTGCTCAGGCATGTTCACGGCAAACTCGATGAACTGCTTAACTGAAGCACTCGGCCTATCCTTGCCAGGCAACGGTACAACGTTGGCAACGCATAGCGATCGTCGCCGTTTGTTTGAAGAGGCTGGCGCTCGTATCGTCGATCTCGCTAAAGCCTACTACGAGCAAGATGACGAGTCTGTTTTACCTCGCAATATTGGTAACTTCAAAGCCTTTGAAAACGCTATGGCGCTGGATATCTCGATGGGCGGGTCTACCAACACGATTCTCCATCTCTTAGCCATCGCTCAGGAAGCAGAAATCGACTTCACGATGAAAGACATTGATCGTCTTTCACACGTCATTCCGCAGCTGTGCAAAGTAGCGCCGAACACACCGAAATACCATATTGAAGATGTACACCGTGCGGGTGGGATTTTCGGTATTTTGGGTGAGCTAGATCGTGCCGGCAAACTGCATACCGATATCCCAACCGTTCACAGCAAGACATTAGCTGAAGCGTTGGACAAATGGGACATCATGCGTAATAACTCACCAGAAGTGGCGGAGTTTTACAAAGCAGGCCCAGCAGGTATTCCTACACAAACAGCCTTTAGCCAGTCTACGCGTTGGCCAACCTTAGATGGCGATCGCCAAAATGGCTGCATTCGTTCAATCGAACACGCTTTCTCCCTTGAGGGTGGCTTAGCGGTGCTTTACGGGAACATTGCTGTCGATGGTTGTGTTGTTAAAACCGCAGGCGTTGATGACTCCATTTTGGTTTTCGAAGGACCTGCACATGTCACTGAATCACAAGATGAAGCGGTTGCTAACATTCTTGCGAATGAAGTGAAATCTGGCGATATCGTCATCGTGCGTTACGAAGGCCCTAAAGGCGGCCCGGGTATGCAAGAGATGCTATATCCAACCTCTTACATTAAGTCTAAAGGACTTGGTAAAGAGTGCGCCCTGCTAACTGACGGACGCTTCTCTGGCGGCACATC
>JALRKK010000058.1 GCA_023268935.1 Glaciecola sp. | reverse complement strand
ATACCTAAGACAGTGCCTAATAATATATGTCCTGGAGTAATACTGTTGTTAAGCATTAACCACACAGCCAACAGAGAAACTGTATGAAATGGCATGGGTAAAATTTTACTCATGGCTCACCTCGCTCAAGACCCATAATATCGATAATACTTTGCACATCGTGTAAAGAAGATGCGGCCAGCTCTGTCAAGTTCAATACCGATGCACCGGCTATTGATAATAAAGGTATTGCTGCAAGTAAAAACATCGTACCCGCTATTTGCCATTGCGATACTGCTGGGGTATCAGACACATCTTTGGTCGGAGCATGACGCATAAATATGGTTGTACCCGCTCGTGAAAAAGCCACAATCGTCACTAAACTGGAAATCAATAAACTCGCATAAACTATGGCTTTTTCGTCAATCGTGACCGCCGCTTGAAGCACTACGAGTTTTCCCAAGAACCCAGAAAACGGAGGCAGTCCAGCTACCGCCATTGCCGTAATAAAGAAACAAATACCCAAAAACACCTGATTGCGTAATTTACGTGTGACTACAAAACGGTCTACCGCTTTACCTCGTTGCAAACCAATCATATCTGCAACAAGAAATAAGACTGCGGTTGCTAGCGTACTGTGTAATAAATAATAAAATGCCGCCGCCGTCGCTTCTGGCGTACGCAATGCAAAGGCTAACAGCAAGGTTCCAATGGATACAATCACTAGATTACCCGCCATACCTCGAAGACTTGGGTTGGATAACGCGCCTATGGTACCAATAACCATTGTTGCTATCGCGATAGGCCATATATAAGGGACAATAATATGAGTCAACTCACCCGCTTGTTCACCATAAATAACCGTATACACTCGGAAAATACAATAGATACCAACTTTAGTCATAATGGCAAACAAGGCTGCTACCGGTGCAGGTGCTGCTGCATAGGTTTTTGGCAGCCAAAACTGCAAAGGCAACATCGCAGATTTGAGGCCAAATACGACTAAGAGCATTGCACCACCAACATGCGCAAGAAGACGCTCAGATTCGTTTAACGAACCAATCTTGTCCGCCATGTCTGCAATGTTTAATGTGCCAAGTGCACCATACATTGTGCCTAACGCAAACAAAAAGATACTCGAACCAATGAGATTTAAAATCACGTAATGTACGGCAGATTCAATTCTTTGCTTGCTACCTGCATGAATTAATAGACTGTATGAAGCAATTAATAACACCTCAAAAAAAACAAACAAATTAAATAAGTCATTGGTCAAAAATGCTCCATTTATGCCCAAGATTTGAAATTGTAGCAGCGGATGAAAATAACGTCCTGCGCGATCTTCTCCCGCAAAAGCGTATAAAATCACGCCCAACCCCAAAAAGCTATTTAACGTCACTAACATTGCTGAAAGCGGATCGGCATAAAGGATGATTCCGAATGGAGGTTGCCAGTTGCCCACCGCATACATCATGAGGTTACCTTCGGTGACCGTTTGTAACATCCACAATGCGATAAGCAATTGCGCAACAGCCAAAACGAACGCAAACACCCGGCGGTTGTTATAACGCTCCACTCCCGCAAAAGGTGGTAGTAGCATTAACAACCCCCCAATCATGGGCACGATAATCGGTAAGATAGGTAAATGTGCTATCACGCCTGACCTCGCTTCTTGTCTAGGAGTTTGCTGGTATCTGGCGGTTCACGCCCATCGACAAAATCACTGCCTAAATCAGCGCGCGCGCGCATGGCTAAAATCACCACGAACGCAATCATCGCAAAGCCGATCACGATCGCTGTTAACACTAGAGCTTGAGGCAAAGGATCTGCATATTGCTCGGCTTTACCTAAGACCGCTGCACCACTAAGGTGTAATCGACCACTGGAAAATAAAAACATATTCACTGCGTACCCTAACATGGTTAATCCAACCACGACTGGAAACGTACGTCCTCTGAGACACAAAAATATGCCGCTGAAGGTCAATACTCCAACACAAATTACATATACCAGTTCCATTATGTTTCTACCTTAGGTCTTTCTGGGGTTGAGAGCTTACCCAAATGCGCCAAGATTAATAAAGTTGCCCCAACCACTGTCAAATACACCCCCAGATCGAATATCAGGGCACTCGCTAACTCAATTTCGCCAATCACTGGAATGTCAAAATAATCGAACCAAGTAGTCATAAATGGGTAGCCGAAGCCCCAGCTTGCGACCCCAGTAAAGGCAGCGATTAACACCCCCAAGGCAATAAGATTTTGATAATCGACTTTCACTCGCGGTTTAACCCATTCGACGCCATGGGCAATATACTGCTGAATAATAGCGATAGAGGTTATTAGGCCAGCAATAAAACCACCACCTGGTAAGTTGTGACCTCGTAAGAAAATATAGAATGAGACAAGTAACGCCAGCGGTAACAATGCCTGCGATATCATCGACAAAATAACGGGGTGACGGTCAGTTGACCAAGGGCGACCTCTCACATCTGTCGTCGGCATGGCGAGTTTAATCCGCGCCATTAATTTGAAAATACCTAAGGCTGCAATCCCTAGCACAAGAATCTCGCCCAAGGTGTCTAAGCCACGAAAGTCCACCAATATAACATTGACGGCATTGGTGCCACCACCACCCGTTTTACTGTTGGCAAGATAAAAATCAGATATGCTGTCTAACGGTTGAGTGATGAAAATATAATTAATAGTCGCAACCAAACCGCCGAGTGCTGCTGCGAGCCCAAGGTCTCTTACCACGCGACTGGGTGAACTTTCTGATGGCGTTTTTTTAGGTAAGAAAAACAATGCCAGCATCAACAAGATAACTGTGGCCACCTCAACAGATAATTGGGTAAGCGCCAAATCCGGAGCGGAAAGACGAGCGAATGATATAGAAACTATCAAACCCACAACTGATATCGCAATCAGCGCCATCAACCTTTGGCGATGAAATACCACTGTGGCGATGGCTGCGAGACACATGATAACCGCAGCCGAAATTTCAATTCCAGAAATCGGTTGCATTCGTTCAATCACAAAATCATTTTGAAAATCAAACAAAGGTCGAGCAATCAAAACAATTGTGAATATCAACAATGCCGCAACATAGCGTTGCAAAGAACCAGTATCAAACATTGCATAAAAGCGTTCTGCTGTATTGACAATACGCTGAACGGCACCTTCAAATATGTGTTTTGCATCCGTTTCCATAAATTGTGATTGGAATCGGTACAAATGACTGCGATAGGCATAAACGATCAAACCGCCAGATATCGCAATGGCACTCATAAGCAAAGGTAAATTAAACCCATGCCAGATGGATAGACTGTAATAAGGTAGCTCTTCGACACGTAATACCGATGTTGCTGCAGCAGCTAGAAAATCTCCGACCATTA
>JALRKK010000047.1 GCA_023268935.1 Glaciecola sp. | reverse complement strand
CCAGCGTTCAATCTGAGCCATGATCAAACTCTTCAATTAAAATATATCGAAATATGAATTGTCGTTGTGACACTCTTAATGAGTGCCCACACAAATTGTCTTGTTATCTGATTGTTAAAGAACGTTGAAGCCGAAGCTTCGTGCTTGTTGAGGTGTTCCTCTCAAGCGGGATGCGTATGATACGCTTTTGATTTTCAGTGTCAATCTTTTTTTAAAGTTTTTTGTGATTATCTTCACTCGAAACAGATTAGCTAAAAATCCCGCAAACCTAGATAGAATCTAGTCTTGCTGTCGCTTTAAGTGGTTACCCCCTCAAGCGAGATGCGCATTGTACAGACTTAATTTATCCCGTCAACACTTTATTTGAATTAATTTCATTTACATACAAAAAAACCGAGCACCGCTCGGTTTTTTGTTCTGGTTACTTTGGTTATTAAGCCGGAGAACCAGAATCAGCACCATCGTTAGATCCTTTTTCAGCTTGGATCCTCATGTAAATTTCTTCACGATGAACTGATACTTCTTTGGGGGCGTTCACACCGATGCGAACTTGGTTGCCTTTGACACCAAGTACGGTAACGGTTACATCGTCGCCCACCATTAAAGTTTCTCCAACACGACGAGTCAAGATAAGCATTACTTTGCTCCTGTTCCTTATAATTATCATCCATGGTTTTATGAAAATTTATGGTTTACTTCATCCTTGATGTTTTCGGTCACACGAAAACACTGTCCTAAGTATTGTTCAATAAATCGTAAATACTAAATTTTTTCTTGAATAAATTGATATACCGAGTCTAGTGCCTTGTCCAAGTGCTCAGGTTGAGTTCCCCCAGCTTGAGCCATATCAGGTCTACCGCCTCCTTTACCACCAACTTGCATGGCAACAAAGTTAACCAGTTCACCTGCTTTTACAACATTAACCAAATCACTAGTCACTCCAGCAATTAAGTTAACCTTGCCATCTCCTGGTACACCTAATACGATGAAACCAGAGGAAAGGTTTTGTTTCAACTCATCTAACATCCCGCGTAGGGCTTTTGCTTCAACACCTGATAGGTTTGCAACCAACAGGTTGTAATCTCCTACTTTCTTAACTTGACTGAGCAAATCGTTGCCCTGAGAAGACGCCAGTTTTTGTTTGAGTTGAATGAGTTCTTTTTCTAATTTTTTGAACGAATCTTGTTGCAGCTGTGCTTTGCTAACGATGCCTGCCAAGTCAGATTTGAGTACGGCAGCTACAGATTGCAACGATGCTTGCTGTTCTTGTATGGCTCTTAGTGCAATTTCACCCGTTACGGCTTCAATGCGTCGTACACCAGAAGCAATACCACTTTCTGAGGTGATTTTGAATAAACCGATGTCACCTGTTGCAGACACATGTGTACCGCCACAAAGTTCAGTCGAAAACGTGCCCATGGATACCACGCGCACTTCATCGTCGTATTTTTCGCCGAAGAGTGCCATTGCCCCTGCAGCTTTTGCCGCTTCCAAATCCATCAATTGAGTTTGTAATGTATGGTTCTGACGAATTTGAGCATTCACCATCGACTCAATTTCCACTAGCTGCTCATTGGTAATCGATTCAAAATGCGCAAAATCAAAGCGGAGTTTTTCATGATCCACTAACGAACCTTTTTGTTGGACATGTTCACCTAATAATGATCGTAACGCTGCATGCAATAAGTGAGTAGCTGAGTGATTGAGTTTAATGGCTTGACGTCGAGAAGTATCAATAGCAGTATTAACAACGTCACCAACTTTTAATGATTGTTGTGCAACGCCTTGATGACCAAATGCATTGCTTACTTTTTGTGTATCTTGTACCACAAAAAGCACATCACCAGATGTCGAAAGTAAATCACCTGAGTCACCAACTTGACCACCCGATTCTGCATAAAATGCGGTCTTATCTAAAATAACCAGCGCAGTTTGACCTGCCGTTACTGATTCAACCGATTGGTTGTCTACTATGAGTTCAAGTACCGTCGCGTCAGACACGGTCTTATCATAACCGGTAAATTCAGTTTGATGGCTTATACTCAACAACTCATTGTAATCAGCGCCAAAATTACTTGCTGACTGTGCTCTTTCACGCTGCTCTTGCATCGCCTTGGCGAAACCATCTTCATCAATCGTAAAATTTTGTTCGCGTGCCACATCAGCGGTTAAATCGGCAGGAAAACCATAGGTATCATAAAGCTTGAAAACCGTCTGACCAGGGATCACACTACCTTCAAGGTCAGCCAACTCTGCGTTTAAGATCTGCATCCCTCTATCAAGTGTTTTTGCAAACTGCTCTTCTTCTACACGCAAGACTTTTTCAATCACCGGTTGTTGAGCAGCAAGTTCTGGATACGCTTCACCCATTTGAGTGTTTAACGCAGAAACTAACTTATAAAAAAAGATATCATCTGCACCTAACTTATATCCATGACGCACTGCACGACGAATAATACGACGCAAAACATAGCCGCGCCCTTCGTTAGATGGCATGACACCATCGGCAATCAAAAATGCACAAGAACGTATGTGGTCAGCAATCACTCGAAGTGATTTGTCTTCAAGATCAGTTGTGCCAACAACATTAGCTGCGGCTTTAATCAGCGCTTGAAAAATATCAATCTCATAATTACTGTGCACATCTTGTAGTATGGCTGAAATGCGTTCTAATCCCATCCCCGTATCGATCGATGGTTTGGGCAAAGGTGCCATTGTGCCATCAGCAGAACGATTGAACTGCATAAATACTAGGTTCCAAATTTCAATAAAACGATCGCCATCCTCTTCAGGTGAACCTGGAGGCCCCCCCCAGATGTGTTCGCCGTGATCGTAAAATATTTCAGAACAAGGACCACAAGGACCGGTATCGCCCATTGACCAGAAATTGTCTGATGTGGCAATACGGATTATTTTGTCTTCTGGCAAACCGATTTCGTTTTGCCAAATACCATAGGCCTCATCGTCTTCAGCGTAAACAGTGACAAGAAGCTTTTCTTTAGGCAGGCCTAACTCTAAGGTCAAAAACTCCCACGCGAAGCGAATCGCATCGTTTTTAAAGTAGTCCCCAAACGAGAAGTTACCAAGCATTTCAAAAAAGGTATGATGACGCGCTGTGTAACCCACAGTATCTAAGTCATTGTGTTTACCACCGGCACGAACACACCGTTGCGACGACACTGCGCGCTGGTAGTTACGTTGTTCGGTACCTAAAAAGACGTCTTTAAACTGATTCATGCCGGCATTGGTAAATAATAATGTCGGATCATCTGCAGGAACGAGCGAAGATGAAGCCACCGTTTGATGACCGTGCTTGGCAAAATAATCTAAAAAGGATTGTCTGATTTGAGCGGTAGTACGCACCATTTTCGTTCCTGTAAAATGCTATATGATAAAAGGCGTAATTTTGACGAAAGCAAAAGAAAATTACAATCGCATCTTCCTTAATTCCCCTGATTATACATAAAATTTTGTTGGCAGAAACCCAACAAGGGTAAAATTTATACAAAAGTTGTAATAAATATCCTACAAACCAGAATGGATATATTGTGTTGCATGTTGGATCTCTTCCATGCTAAACCCGCGATATTGCAAAAAACGCATCTGCTTTTGTTGCGCTTTAGTATCTTGTGCAATCGCTTCACCAAAGCGTTTTACCTTAACCTGGTAAGCTAATTCAAACCAGTCTGGCTCTAGTTCAGATAAGGCCTCATCGACCAAAGAGGGTTCAATATGATGGGCTTTGATCCCTTGTTTGATGCGGAACCAACCTTGCCCCTTTTGCATACTATGACGAATAAAGTGATATACAAATCGCGCATCAGATTGAAGGTCTTTCGCCACAAATTGACTCAACACATTCCAGATTTCATCCTCGGCAAACCCTTTTTGCAATAGCTTATCCACACATTCTTTTTGGCTGTGTTCGCGACGCGACAGCATGTGAGTAATTTGATGACGAATTTTGGTTGTATTTTCCATTGCGCAAAGATTCAGTGAACTATCTGTGTTAGTGTAAAGTATTCAATTAAAACCGCAACGCTAAGAACTGCTCCTACTTTATGTCCCTTTCTTTATGCACCTTTAATTCTATCTCGAACATTCCACACACGACTTGGGACGCTGCGTTTGCTCATGGTGGTCCTTGTTTGCGTCATGCTTTTTTAAGCTGTTTAGAAAGTAGCCACTCGGTTGGCGGTGACTCCGGCTGGCAACCCCGACATATTGCTTGGTATAAAAAAGGGGATCTTGTTGCGCTCATGCCTGGCTACATAAAATATCACTCATACGGTGAATATATTTTTGACCACAGCTGGGCGGATGCCTACCGGCGTTATGGCTTAGAGTATTATCCCAAATGGATCAATGCGATACCCTTTACCCCTGTTACCCAACAGCGTCTGGGCATTGTGTCAGACAAAGAAATAAAACCTCACGAATTACTCGCTACGCTCGAACAGTTTGTAATTGAAAATAGTTATTCCTCAGCGCATTGTTTATTTCTTAACCAAGATGAAATCGACACCTTTAAGTCTTCCACTTGGGCACACCGCACTTCAGTTCAATTTGAGTGGCATAATAATCAATATACCGATTTTGAAGATTATTTATCTGTTCTCACAGCTCGCCGTCGTCGCTCCATCAACAAAGAACGCAAACACATTGCCAAACAATCTGTTCACATTGAACGCAAATTTGCTGAGCACCTCACACAAGCCGATATGGACTTTTTCTATCAGTGCTACCAAGTCACCTATCTCAAACGCAGTGGCCATAATGGCTATTTAACCCGAGCTTTTTTTGAACAGTTATTTGCCACGTGCCAACATAACATCTTACTCGTTATCGCCTATCAACATGCACAACCTGTCGGGTCAGCTTTTTATCTTTATGACGACAACGTCTTGTATGGTCGGTACTGGGGTGCTTTAACCGACGTGTCCGGTCTGCATTTTGAGTGCTGTTATTACCAAGGCATTGAGTTTGCCATTGAACAAGGTATTGAGCGGTTTAACCCAGGTACTCAAGGAGAACACAAAATTCTCCGCGGTTTTGCACCAACCACCTGTCACTCTTTGCACTATTTGGCTCATCCGCAAATGCATGACGCTGTCCAAGATTTTGTTGGCCGTGAGCGCCCAGCCATCGAGCAATATCGTCAAGAATGCGAAACATTGCTTCCTTTCAAACAAGAGAATTCGTAACAACATGTGTTTTTAGCCAGTAAAAACTGGAAAATCCTCTTACAGATTTGTACTATCGCGGTGAATTAATAATAACGAGATGTACAACGACATGCGTAAAACAACCTTAGCTCTTTCCATTACTTCAGCCATTATGGCCTCATCGGTCTTGCTCTCAGGCTGTCAACCCAACCCCCAATCGCAATTGCCAAATAAAGTGGCTGAAGCCGTGATCGCTCAGCCTGAATTAGGCACCTTTGGCGTGGATTTAACGGCACGAGACATGAGCATTAAACCTGGCGATGATTTTTTCATGTATGCCAGCGGCACTTGGTATAACAATTTTGAATTGCCTGCTGACAAAACCCGTTTTGGGGCGTTTGATACGCTTGCAGAACGTTCCAACGATCAAGTGAAAGCCATAATAGAAGAACTCGCCACCAAGACCGACCTCAGTGGTGATGAGCAAAGAGTGGCAGCATTTTACAATGCATATATGAATACGGAACGCCTCAATGAATTAGGCTTAGCTCCGCTCAAACAAGATCTAGACAAAATCACCCAAATTGATGATGTCACCAAACTGACCGCGGCCTTTGGTGAAGCATGGCTAACCGGTAGTTCAACACCAATTGGTGGCTGGATGGGCTTTAATCGCACCAATCCAGATGAATATCAGTTACAACTTGGTGTAAGTGGTTTAAGTCTACCTGACCGTGATTACTATTTAGTAGATAGTGAACGTTTTGAAGATATTCGTGTTGCCTTTGTCGAACATGTTGCACAGATGATGGCATTTACTGGCTTAAGTGACGAGGAGGCGCAACGCGCTGCGCAAAATATTCTTGCGCTTGAAACCGCCATGGCAGAGATCCAATGGCCCCGTGAAAAACGCCGTAACCGCGATTTAACACTCAATCCAATGACTCGAGAAGAATTAGAGACGACTTATTCTGGGCTAGATTGGACGACTTTATTTGCTTCATCAGGCTATGTCATTCCGCAACTAAACGTGACACAACCAGACTCTGTTGCGTCAATGATTCAACTCATCAATGAAACGGACTTGGCGATATGGCGTGATTATTTGACTTATCAATTAGTCTCCAACAACGCTTCTTATTTATCGGAGGAGATTTATAACGCGAACTTTGCCTTTTATGGTACAACATTGAATGGTCAACAGGAACCTCGTCCCCGTTGGAAGCGTGCTATTTCACAAATGTCTGGTACCAATAGTCTCGGTTTTGTGATTGGCAATGTGTATACCGCGAAGCATTTCCCAGAAAGTTCAAAGGCAAAAATGGCAGAGTTGGTGGAAAACTTGCGCACCGCTTTGGGTGAGCGCATCGAAAACCTGGATTGGATGGGTGAAGCAACGAAAGTCGAAGCCTTAGCAAAACTCAAAGCGTTTCGTCCAAAAATTGGCTATCCTGATTACGACGTGGATTTTACTGGCTTAGACATTTCTGAAGATGACTTACTTGGCAACATTCGCAATATTCGCCAATTTTTCCAAGCAAAAGACGTCGAAAAGGAATTCAAAACAACGGACAAAGACGAATGGTTCATGGTACCTCAGCGTGTTAATGCCTATTACAACCCTTCATTTAATGAGATTGTTTTCCCAGCGGCTATTCTACAACCTCCGTTTTTTGATCCGAACGCCGATCCAGCTGTGAACTACGGTGCCATTGGTGCGGTCATCGGACATGAAATGGGACACGGTTTTGACGACCAAGGCTCAAAATCCGATGCTAATGGTGTGCAACGTAATTGGTGGACGGACGAAGATCGCGCGGCATTTGAACAAAGAACGCAAATGCTCGTTGAGCAATACTCTGCCTATGAACCCATTGCAGGGAACTTTGTGAATGGCAAAAATTCATTGGGCGAAAACATCGGTGATGTGGGCGGTTTAGCCATGGCTTATCATGCCTATAAGCTCAGCCTCAACGGTGAAGAAGCGCCCATCATTGATGGTACTACAGGTGATCAGCGTTTCTTCCTCGCATGGGCACAAGTTTGGAAAGAAAAACGCACCGAAGAAAGCATGCTCAATCAACTGCGCGGTGGGACACACTCACCTGGTCAGTACCGTGCCTTAGCCCCACGTAACCATGATGCATGGTATGAGGCGTTTGACGTACAGCCGGGCGATGCCTTGTACCTTGCGCCAGAAGAGCGTGTGCGTATTTGGTAAATACAGATCGTTTGAGGAGGCCGCATTGATACTGCGGCCTTTTTTTTATGCCGCAAAATCCGCCACTGATTTCGGCCTTGCCACAGCAGAATGCAGCTCCCAAAAATACTGATGCGAATCGTATTGCGCCGCATCTAAGTCGATACTTGCGAGTTTATTGGGGTCGCTGAACTGCATGGTCGTTGGGGCAAACTCTTGCAGAGGGTTGCGTGCAGCGTGCGCTTGATGAAAATAACTGACAAAATCATGCTCAAGCGCCACGGTTTTAGGATACTGTAATGCATCGTCCGGCATTGCATAACGATTCACCTTAAGAACAGTGTTGAGAGCACTATTGTCTGCTAAACCGTACCTTTGTTGTAAATATGCTTTGAACTGAGCATAAAATCGATCCCATCCCGAGGGCATCGATTTATCTTGATTAAAAAATCGTAACGCCCAAGCCAGTGCTGGAAACTTCTGATTAATGCTCGTCATATCATCGAGCAAATTCGTCATGAACTGCCCTGCTGGAATATCGTGCTCCCATTGCAAATACCGCATGATGTATCGCAACAAACCATATCCATCTGCCATCACGTAGATTTCATGCAACATCTTCATCCTCGCCAAATCATCCTCAGTATAACTGTAGGTAGAGGTCAAATAATTATGCTCATCAGCTTTAATTTGATACTTTTCCATATAACTTGGCTCTGCCATCGGACTGTTGGGCAGTAACTGCGTTGGATAGGCTTTTACCGAAACATCCATATCAATGTAACGTTGCAAATCGGCAGTAAATGACGCCACGGTCATGCCCGGTAAGCCAATCATCAAATCCGTGGATAACGGTAGCTTCAAATCGGTAAACGCTTGCGCCAGTTCATCATAACGCTGAGTGCGAATATTTTTGCGATGAATGACCTCTAACGTATTTTCATCGGTGGTTTGAATGGAGATGATGCCTTGTCCGATGATTCCGCCTTCTGAGAAGACTTTAATGATCTCGACCAAGCGCCAAGTGGAGTTTTTGGTGTAATTCACCACGATCTCTTGGGGGTAGCCATATTTGGCTTTGGTTTCGACTATGTATTTGGATATGTCAATGTCTCGGTCATACAACCCGTAGTTGGCGTCTGCGATCCACAACACGCGAATACGATTGCGTCCAATCCAATCAATCTCATCTTTCACTCGGTCAAGGTCAAACTTGCGAATTTTTTGATTCGTGGCACTCCCCCAATCACAAAACGTACAACCGTACGGACAACCGCGATTGGTTTCAATAATGGCCGCCTCGACTCTCCCCTGATACCCATCAAAAACACCGTTCAAATAAGGCGATGGGATCAGATCTGGGCTTTTCATACGTTCACGCGAAGCAGTACGCAGCACATTGCGAGTTATTCCATCACGGTAGGTAATGCCGTTGACTTGAGATAGAGCATGGCTATCGGCGACAATTTTGCCTTGGTCATTACGCTGAACTTGGTCTAACAAATCTGTGATTGTGATTTCTCCCTCTCCGTGTACCGCCACGTCCACCGAAGGATTATCACGCATAAAATCCTGACACGCTTGAACATAATCGGGTGTTGAAGGGCCACCATGCACAGTAAAATTCGCAAAATTATGTTGCTTTACCGCTTGTGATATCTGCATGTTGACACCAATCGACCACATATAATTAGAAAATAACCAAACACCGGGACCAAATTTGCGATAAGGCCCATCTAGGATCTGTTGTGGACTGAGATAATTGATGGGCACCAAGGTAAAGCGAGATAGCAACGTCCCATCTTGATATGCTGTAATCGCACTGTACAACACACCCAAAGCCAGTGGGAGGTGATTTTCCATATGCGGCACAAAGTAAATCGGAATTCGGCCATCTGCTGCCAAATCCTGCCAACGCACTGGAAAACCTAAGCCAGTTGGCGTGTTTGTGCTAAATGGTGTCAATACTGGCTCAGCCGTTTCAATGAGCTCTTTTTCGGCGGCCAGTAATCCCAAAGCAAAAGCCGATGCCATTAACGCATCAAGGTCTACATCCGCCAACAAATGTCCCTTTTGGTGAATGACCTCTGCTCTGCTTTTGCCGTCAGCAAATGCCAGAACAGCAATCGCTTCTAGCGCATTGAGTAAAACAAAACACTCGCGGTTGGCCGACCATGCACACAACCCTTCCTCGGATAAACACAAAGCAAAATGAGTACTCAAACGAAGTTTTGCGGGTGCTTGTTCAGATGATGCATGCTGACGGATGGGTTGAACATCAGAAAAAGTGGGAGGGTGCTCGACGTGGTCAACTAACACGCCCGCGCTTTGATATTGGCCTAATCGTTGTTCAATTTGAGCCGGTTGCAAATGCGCAAAGTATTGCTGAAAAACGGCATTGTCACGAATGGTACTGTTCAAAAGAGTGCTTTGGGATAAACGACACAAAACGTCTAGCATGACAAGGTCCGGATCACCCACCGGCACTGAAGGCGTATTGCCCGCAATGTCAGCCAACAGGGGCATCCCATTGCGGTAAAAAATCAATTTATGTCGATTCAGTTGCAACGCTGTTACTCCGCGCTTATTGTTATTATGTTACGGATTATAACAACAAACGAGGGAATTTACAGGTTCGGGGCCAACCATTGCTCTAGTTCACGCTCAGTCCAACCTTTCGCGTCAGCATAAGCTTGTGCTTGGTCGGCCTGGATCTGTGCCACAGCAAAATAACGCGCTTCAGGGTGCGCAAAATACCAGCCTGATACTGAGGCACCAGGCCACATTGCGTAACTAGACGTCAGCTGCATGCCGATGCGCTCTTCAACTTGTAATAAGTCCCAAATAAGTTGCTTTTCGGTATGCTCAGGACATGCTGCATAGCCAGGTGCCGGTCGAATACCTTGATATTGCTCACGAATTAACGCGTTATTATCTAAAGACTCATCCGGTGCGTAGCCCCAATAATCCACTCTCACTTGTTGATGCAGATACTCAGCAAAGGCTTCAGCTAAGCGATCAGCAATAGCTTTGACCATTATGGAGTTGTAATCATCGCCTTGCTGCTCATATGCCTTGGCAAGCTCATCTTCACCGATACCACCGGTGACCGCAAACGCGCCAACATAGTCAGTGCGTCGTGAATCTTTAGGGGCAATATAATCAGCGAGACAATAGTTGAAGCCTTTGGGTTTTTGGGTTTGTTGACGTAAGTGATGGGCAATGCAATCCTCACCAGCCTCATTCTCAATCACAATACGTTCATCAACACTATTGGCTTTAAACAAACCAAATACGCCTTTACACTCTAACCCACCTTGTTGTTCCAAGCGATCTAACATGGTATTGGCATCGGCAAATAACTGCGTGGCTTCCTCCCCCACAATCTCATCTTGTAAGATGCGTGGATACTTACCTGCTAATGACCAGGTCATAAAAAAAGGCGTCCAATCAATGTATTGACGCAATGTTGCAATGTCAGCTGACACTTCAGTCACCCCTAATTTACGGGGGGGAATTATTTCGGCCTGAGCCCAATCACACGTAAACTTATTGTCTCTTGCCTGCGCTAACGTCACCGGTGCAGTACGAGGTTTCTTGCGCGCATGTTGCAGACGCACCGTGTCGTATTCTTTGGCTAGTTTTTCTGCAAATACGGCTCTAGTATCTTTGTTTAATAACTGCTGACACACACCTACGGCGCGGGAAGCGTTCGAGACATATACCGTTGGATGCTGATAATGTTCGTCAATTTTGACCGCCGTATGGGCCTTGGAAGTCGTGGCGCCACCAATGAGTAAAGGTAAGTCCATGCCGGTACGTTGCATTTCTTTGGCAACATACACCATCTCATCCAGTGAAGGGGTAATCAAACCTGACAAACCAATCATGTCAGCATTCTCTTCACGTGCAACTTGCAAAATCTTGTCACAAGGCACCATAACACCCAAATCAATCACCTCAAAATTGTTGCATTGCAATACGACACCCACGATGTTTTTGCCGATATCATGTACATCTCCCTTGACCGTGGCCATCACAATTTTGCCGTTGGATTTGGTCGTACCGTCTTTTTCTGCTTCAATAAAGGGTTGTAAATAGGCAACCGCTTGTTTCATGACGCGTGCAGACTTGACGACTTGTGGTAAAAACATTTTGCCTTCACCAAATAAATCGCCAACTACATTCATGCCGTCCATGAGTGGACCTTCAATCACATGCAAAGGTTTCTCTGCAGCCAAACGTGCCGCCTCAGTATCTTCGATAATGTATTCGGTAATGCCTTTGACCAATGCGTGTTCTAAGCGCTTGTTGACGGGATAGTCGCGCCATGCCAAATCTTCTACCTTAGCAGCCTTGCCATCCCCCTGGTATTTGGGAGCAAGTTCTAACAAACGGTCTGTTGCTTCTGGATGACGGTTCAAGATCACATCTTCGACTGCATCACGCAATTCTTGCGGGATCTCATCATAGACTTCAAGTTGCCCCGCATTGACGATCGCCATGTCCATTCCAGCCTTTATGGCATGGTACAAAAAAACAGAGTGCATGGCTTCGCGAACCGGATTATTACCTCTGAATGAGAACGAAATATTCGACAAACCACCTGACACATGTGCATGAGGTAATTGAGTTCGGATCATGCGAGTCGCTTCAATAAAATCGACAGCATAATTGTTATGTTCTTCGATCCCCGTTGCCACCGCAAAAATATTCGGATCAAAAATAATATCTTCTGGTGGAAAACCCACTTCGTTCACTAACAAATCATAACTGCGTTTGCAGATCTCAAATTTTCGATCAATCGTATCGGCCTGCCCGACTTCATCAAATGCCATGACAACCGTAGCTGCACCGTAGCGTTTCAGTAATCGAGCTTGATGTAAAAACGGTTCTGGACCTTCTTTTAAGCTGATGGAGTTGACCACCGCCTTACCTTGGACACACTGCAGACCCGCTTCAATCACCTCCCACTTGGAAGAATCAATCATGATCGGCACACGAGAAATATCGGGTTCTGAGGCAATTAAATTGAGAAAACGCACCATGGCCGCTTTCGAATCCAACATGGCTTCATCCATGTTGATGTCAATGATTTGAGCGCCATTTTCGACTTGCTGGCGAGCAACATCAAGAGCGGCTTCGTATTCTTCATTTAGTATTAATCGTTTGAAGACGGCTGAACCGGTGACGTTTGTGCGCTCACCGATATTGATAAAACTGGAAGCTGATTGCATGACGCCCCCTAATGAGTAAACGGTTCAAGACCGGATAAGCGCATCTTAACCGGAAGATCTGGGATAATACGTGGCGCTTTATCTGCAACCACCTTGGCCATCGTAGCAATATGCTCAGGAGTTGAACCGCAACAGCCACCAACAATATTCACCAACCCACTGCTGGCCCATTCTTCGATATGTTGTGCCATCTCAACAGCGTCCATGTCATACTCACCGAATTCATTGGGCAAGCCTGCATTGGGATGAGCAGAGACTAACCCCTCACAGACGTTGGACAGTTCCGCCACATACGCACGCAATGCATCTGGCCCCAAAGCACAATTTAGTCCGAACGCAATCGGCTGAATATGCCGCATCGAATTATAAAACGCTTCTGTGGTTTGCCCCGATAAAGTACGTCCTGATGCGTCAGTAATTGTGCCTGAAACCAGTACGGGCACAGATTGTCCTAACTCGGCGAAGACGTTTTCGACCGCGAACGCTGCGGCTTTGGCATTGAGTGTATCAAATATCGTTTCCAACATAATCAGATCCGCTCCACCTTCAAGCAAACCTTTGGTCGCAGATTCGTAGGCGTCAACTAATTCGTTAAAGGTGACATTGCGTTTTCCTGGGTCATTCACATCTGGAGAAATGGATGCCGTGCGGTTTGTCGGGCCAAGTACACCAGCAACAAAACGAGGTTTTTCTGGTGTTGAATATTCCGCACAAGCGGCTTTTGCGATCCGCGCTGCCGCAACATTTATTTCGTAGGCAACATCTTGCATATCGTAATCAGCCATGGCAATTGTTGTTGCATTAAATGTATTGGTTTCAATGATATCGCTACCTGCTGCCAAATACTCTTTATGAATCGTTGCAATCGCCTCAGGTTGAGTCAACACGAGCAGATCATTATTGCCTTTAACATCACAATGCCAATCGGCGAATCGCTCTCCGCGATAATCATTTTCGTCAAACTTTAAGGCTTGGATCATAGTGCCCATGGCACCGTCCAACAATAAAATACGCTCTTGTGCGAGCGTTAATAAGGTATGCTTCACGCGGTTATCTCTTGCCAGTTGCGAGTTGTGTCAAATCATAAGGAGTGGTTTGATACACATAGTAATTAAGCCAATTAGTGTAAAGTAGAGTGCCATGCGAACGCCATCGGACAATAGGCGCATGTTCAGGATCATCATCAACAAAATAATTCATTGGCACCTGTGGCGGTTTTCCCGCTTCACTGCCATTTGCCAAATCGCGGGCATATTCTTGCGCTAATGTATCCCAATCGTATTCTGGATGACCGGTAATGAACACATTGCGTTTGTCCTCGGTTGCACAGATATATGCGCCTGCGACATCTGAGGCTGCGAGCACTTGAATATTCGCAGTGTTGGAATATGTCTCAACTGGAATATCCCCAAAGCGCGAATGTGGAGCCCAAAATACGGGATCAAAACCGCGCATCAGCTCATTCGTGGGCGCTAAGACTTGATGTTCAAACACACCTGAAAGTTTTTGTGCACGAATATCACGCACCACTCCGTGAAAATGATACATCGCGGCATGTGCCGCCCAGCACAAATACAAAGTCGACTGAACATTGGTTTGTGCCCAATCAAAAATGGCGGTAATGTCATCCCAATACGTCACCGCTTCATAATCCATAAAGCCTAACGGAGCGCCGGTAATAATTAAACCGTCATATTGCTTATTCGAAATAGATGAAAAATCTTTGTAAAACGCATCCATGTGAGATTGCGGCGTGTTTTTGGACACACTGTTATCGATTCGAATTAAATCAATATTGATTTGCAGAGGCGTATTTGAAAGCAAGCGCAGTATTTGCACTTCGGTTTCTATTTTGTTGGGCATGAGATTTAAGATCCCAACTTGCATAGGACGAATGTCCTGTGTCATGGCACGTTGCATATCCATGACGAAAATATTTTCGTTTGAAAGTATTTCTAATGCGGGCAGTTCACTAGGGATCCTAATCGGCATGACACATCCTTACACGTTACATGTGTGTATTGTGTCGGATTTTGATAAAATGTCAAATTATTTACGTCTAGACGTCTAAACGGCTTCTTCAGTTTGCCAACTGCCTAACTTTGTTTTTAATTTTTGCACTGCTTGACTATGAATTTGACTGACTCGAGATTCGCTGACCTTCATGACTTCACCTATTTCTCGTAATTTCAAATCTTCGTCATAATACAGTGAGAGCACTGTCGCATCACGCTCGGGTAGTGTAGTAATCGCTTTTGCAAGCGCTTTTTGAAATGACCCCTGCACCAGTTCATCATAAGGTGTGTCTATCCTTTTGTTCTTATCCGTCACAATAACGTCTTCAGTGACGCCAAGATCTTCAAGCCCCACTAATTTTCCAACATTCACGTTGTAAAGCATTTGATGATATTGCGCTAAAGGCACACCCAATTTATGCGCCACATCAACGTCTTTTGCATCATGACCGGTTTCTTTTTCAACGGTTGCAACCGCCTCGGCAATAGAACGAGAATTTTTGTGAACTGAACGCGGTGTCCAATCGCCCTTTCTTATTTCATCTAGCATCGCCCCGCGAATTCGGATCCCAGCGAATGTCTCAAAGCTTGCCCCCTTGCTGCCATCAAAATTGTTAGCGGCTTCGAGCAAACCAATCATACCGGATTGGATGAGATCATCCACCTGTACTGATGGGGGTAAACGCGCCATCAAATGGTGTGAAATACGCTTTACTAGCGTAGAGTACTTATTCACAATATCGGTCTCCCCCATTTGTTGAAAGGCATTCGATATATGTGCCGAGCGACTGGAGTGAGTATGGTTATTTATTAATGCATGATTATCCATATCTTACATTGTCTCCATAATATTTTAATTATCGTTTCATTGTTGCCGATACCTTCCTGTGTATCGAGCGTGTTTTGCAAACATCTCCTATGCAAGCTTTATGAAAACAGCAAATTTTGTACCAAAAATGAAAATAACGAAAAATAAGGGGGATGAGTGAGTTTTTATTAGCTCAACGGGGCTTGAAAAGGTTATGGGATGAAATAGAAATATCTATTGGAATGTCAAAATTTTTACATTTTACTCGTGGCAGTTCTTTGGACTGTCAGATTATTGACGCGGTGATGATGTTATTTGGCAGCAAAAAACAAAAACCCCGTCACTGGGACGGGGTTTTCATATTTGTTAACGTAATCGCGAAAATTAAAATTAATTAAGCTTTTCTTTAATACGTGCAGATTTACCTGAACGCTCGCGTAAGTAATACAACTTCGCACGACGAACAGCACCACGACGCTTCACTTCAATCTCAGCAATCGCTGGGCTGTGTGTTTGGAAAACACGTTCAACACCTTCGCCTGAAGAAATCTTACGTACGGTAAAAGCTGAATGTAGGCCACGGTTACGCTTAGCGATAACAACACCTTCATATGCCTGAAGACGCTCTTTATCGCCTTCTTTTACACGAACTTTAACCACAACAGTGTCACCTGGACCAAATGCCGGGACGTCTGTCTTGAGCTGTGCTTGCTCAATTTTTTTGATGATATCTTGATTGACTTTACTCATCATATACCTCGTTATCTAGTTAACTGTCATCTTGCTGCAACGCATCGCGCTCAAGTTGCGCGAGAATCGTGCGTTGCTCCTCAGTCAGAGCTAGCTTGTTTAATAAATCAGGGCGTCGCTGTTTCGTTCTTAATAACGATTGCGTTAAACGCCACTGCCTAATTTTTTGGTGATTACCACTTAGTAACACCTCAGGGACCGCCTTGCCATCTAGCACTTCGGGGCGCGTGTAATGTGGGCAATCCAATAAACCGCTGCTAAAAGAATCTTCCAGAGCAGAATCAGTATGTCCCAACACACCTGGTACAAAACGAGCAACGGCGTCAATCATAACCAGAGCCGGTAATTCGCCTCCGCTTAATACATAATCGCCGATAGATATTTCGCAATCGATGTATTCTTCGATAATGCGTTCATCTATGCCTTCGTACCGCCCAGCCACTAATATCAAATGGCTTTGCTGGCTAAACGACACCGCACCTTGATGCGATAGCGTTTCTCCCTGTGGTGATAAGTACACCACAATATGTTGATCCGCTGCGGCCGCTTTGGCTGCAGTGATTGCATCTGCTAAAGGTTGTACCATCATCAGCATACCTGGACCGCCACCATAGGGACGATCATCTACAGTGCGATGGCGATCATGGGTGAAATCTCTAGGATTATAGAAATCTACTTGTAATAACCCAGAACGTATTGCTCGACCTACGACACCTTGACTCAGATATCCAGAAAACATTTCTGGAAAGAGTGTCACGACGCTAATGCGAAGTGCTTGCTGAGCAAGTCCACTCGTGTCTGAACCAGACATTAAAATGCAGGATCCCAATCGACTGTAATAGTACCTGTTGTGCGCTCGACTTCAGTAATCACTTGGTCGAATAACACGGGTAATAACCTTTCTTTTTGGCCAAATGCATCGTTAAGATTGGCTTTGACCTGTAGGACATCATTTGCACCAGTGGCAAACACGTCTTTCACTGTGCCTAGATTGTATCCCTGCACAGTGACCACACTCATTCCAATCAACTCACGCCAATAAAACTCATCATCGCTCAGTGCCGGTAACTGCTCAGCAGTGATTGAGATTTCGAGATTTTTGATGCGTTCAGCATCATCTCGAGTATCAATCCCGTCTAACTTAGCGACCATACTTTTGTTGTGCATGCGCCATTGACCGACCTCAACTTTCTGCTCGCCCACCAACCAAGGTGAATAAGTAAAAATGTCTTGGCCTTCTTGGGTATAGCTGTTGATTTTGACCCAACCTTTGACTCCGTAAGGAGCGCCGATTTTGCCAATGACCACCGTTTCAGATGCTAAACTCATCTATACCCTCATAATTCAGTTGCAAAATCTGTGATTAAGCCGCTGCTTTTTTAGCTTCTTTTACCAAGCTAGTGACGCGCTCTGACAAACTTGCGCCAACGCCAGTCCAGTATTCAACACGCTCTAGGTCTAAGCGTAAACGCTCTGATTGACCTGTTGCTGTAGGATTGAAAAATCCAACGTTTTCAATGAACTTGCCGTTGCGTGCGCGACGTGAATCAGCCACAACTACTTGATAAAAGGGACGCTTTTTAGCGCCACCACGCTGTAAACGAATAGTAACCATAAATGCCTCAAACTCGTTGTCGCGTTACTGTTAACAAATATCCCATGCTCTGAACAATTTGCTTTTAGGCAAAGCCCAATTCACGGGACGGCATATTATACGCAGGTTTTTAACACAAAGCAAAGGAATAGTTTGATGCAGATATTCGTCAGAATGCATAAAAAAGGGCAGCCAAACGCCACCCTTTTGTATTTATTGTATGTAAAGATTGATTACTTGCGCTTCGGTGGGAACATGCCCCCCAGTCCACCAGGACCACCTAATCCGCCCAAACCACTTGGGCCGCCTGGTCCACCCATGCCGCCCATTCCAGGAGGCATCATGCCTTTCATCTTCTTCATCATCTTCGACATTCCACCGCCGGACATTTTTTTCATCATCTTCTGCATTTGCGTAAACTGTTTCAATAAGCGGTTAATGTCTTGGACTTGTGTGCCAGAGCCTGCGGCGATGCGTTTTTTGCGTGAGCCTTTGATGATCTCTGGACGCGCCCGCTCCGCCGGAGTCATTGAATTAATAATGGCCTCAAACTGATTGAATTGCTTATCACCAGCTTTGTCTTTGATTTGTGCGGACATATTGCCCATGCCCGGCATTTTATCTAGCAAGCCCATCATGCCACCCATGTTGCGCATTTGTTCTAGTTGTTCTTTAAAATCTTGCAAATCAAAACCGTTGCCTTTTTGCACTTTTTGCGCAAGTTTCGCCGCCTTGTTTTTGTCAACCTTGCGCTCGACTTCTTCGATTAGCGACAGTACATCGCCCATTCCTAAGATACGCGATGCCAAACGCTCAGGATGGAAAGGCTCCAATGCATCGAGTTTTTCACCCATACCAATAAATTTGATTGGTTTACCCGTAATATGACGTACAGACAAGGCTGCACCGCCACGCGCATCACCGTCGGCCTTAGTTAACACAACGCCAGTAAGAGGCAACGCTTCATTAAATGCTTTTGCCGTATTCGCAGCATCTTGACCGGTCATTGCATCGACCACAAATAACGTTTCAATCGGCTTCACTGCTTTGTGTAACGCTTGAATCTCACCCATCATAGCTTCATCAACGGCGAGACGACCTGCAGTATCGACAAGAAGCACATCGACAAACTGGGTTTTAGCTTGGTTAATAGCACTTTCGACAATATCAATCGGTTTTTGCATGATGTTGGAGGGAAAAAACTCCACATCTACATCATTCGCTAGAGTCTTGAGCTGTTCTATTGCCGCCGGACGATAGACGTCAGCACTGACCACCATGACTTTTTTCTTTTCTCGCTCCTTGAGTAATTTGGCTAACTTGCCAACAGTAGTGGTTTTACCTGCACCTTGCAAACCTGCCATCAGAACGACGGCTGGTGGTTGACAAGCTAAATTAAGCCCTTCGTTGGTGCTCCCCATGACTGCTTCAAGTTCAGCCTGGACGATTTTGATAAACTGCTGACCGGGTTGCAAAGACTTGCTAACTTCGACCCCAACCGCTCGCTCTTTGACTTGTTTTATGAAGTCACGTACCACGGGCAACGCGACATCCGCTTCAAGCAACGCCATGCGCACTTCGCGCAACGTGTCTTTGATATTCTCTTCGGTCAATCGTCCTTTGCCGCTGATATTTTTCAACGTACTGGATAAGCGTTCGCTCAAACTCTCAAACATTGCGCCACCTTGCTCTGTGCTTCAATTAAATTATAAAATTAAGTGTATTATACCGTTTTACCTAACGACAAGTTAAGGTATATTACTGTATTATTATTATTAATGTGGCTTTTTTGTTGGCATGCAAGCTCAACACTTGATTGTGAAGCCCTTTTTGAGGATGTTATGACCAGTATTTTATTGCTGTGTACTGCGCTAGCTTATGCTGCAGGCGCTATTATGTATGCGCAAAAGACAATGTCAGTCAAATCACATCCACGGCCTATCCAATCCGGCATCATATACAGTCTCATCTTTATCGCCTTAAGCGCTCACGGATACCTCTTAAACACAATTTTATTTCATCCAAGTGAAGCAAACTTGAGCATGATCAATATTGCTAACTTGCTAGCCTGGTGTATGGTCGTGGTTTTGCTTGTCGTTGGTAGATTATTAGGCAATTTAACTCTTCTGCCCGTGACCCTTGGGTTTGGAGCTTTGTGTGCGCTACTCATGCTGTTACTACCCAATACTCAACCTATCATAGGCACACTGACAGCAGGCTCTATTTTGCATATTGTATTGTCTTTAACTGCTTATGGCTGTGTTGTGGTCGCACTTTTATATGCCTATCAAATGCGCTTTATCCACAAACAGCTCAAAAGCAAAGCACTGTCTTTAAGTGGCCTTCCCCCTCTGCTACAAGTTGAAACCTGGGTCTATCGCCTCATTGGATTAGGCAGTATTTTATTAGCATTTGCCCTATTTTCAGGATTTGCGACATCGACCTCGATGCTTACCCAACAACATGCTCACAAGACCGTGTTGAGTTTGATTGCATTAATGGTATTTTTCACCGCATTGGTCTTACATACTCGCATCGGCTTGAGTACCAAACACCTGACTACTCTGACGGCTATCGGGGTCATATTATTGACAATCGGATACTTTGGCAGTCGTTTTGTTCGTGAATTTCTTTTGTAGAGGCTTGCTTTTTTGGACAGTATCGCAACCAGTACTTTATTCATTATTCTTGGTTTATTAATTTTGTGTTCGGCGTATTTTTCCAGTTCTGAAACTGGCATGATGTCGCTCAATCGCTACCGTTTGAAGCACCTTACTAATGAAGGTCATCGCACCGCGAAACGCGTACAAACTTTGTTAGATCGCCCAGACCGATTAATTGGTTTAATTTTGATTGGTAATAACCTTGTCAATATTGCTGCTTCAGCGATAGCAACGGTAATCGGTTTGCGTTTATTCGGTGATGTAGGGATTGCTATCGCGACCTTTGCTTTAACTTTAATTGTATTGGTTTTTGCTGAAGTCACGCCAAAAACACTGGCAGCCTTATATCCTGAAAAAATCGCCTTTCCATCTTCTTTTTTACTCAAACCTTTAATGTATTTGCTGTTTCCATTTGTGATGGTTGTAAACGGGATCACTAATGGTATTTTGGCGATTTTTAAGATCAATCCAACCAATGCATCAGGGGACGAACTGAGTACGGAAGAACTGAGAACCGTCGTGTATGAAGCGGGGAATTTAATCCCCAAAAAACACCAAGACATGCTATTGAGTATTCTGGAATTAGAACATGTAACAGCAGAAGACATCATGGTGCCGCGCAATGATATCTTTGCAATTGATATCAACGATGAGTGGAAAGATATTGCCAAGCAATTAACCTATGCAAATCACACCAGAGTGCTACTCTACCGGGATACCATAGATGATGCCGTTGGTTTTATTCACGTCCGTGATGCGCTTAGACTGCTGTCTAAGGAACAATTTAGTAAAGCGACCCTTTTACGCGCAGTAAGAGAGATCTATTACACACCGGATTCAACGCCTTTACACAAGCTAATGTACAAATTCCAAGCCGAGCGTGAACGCATTGGCTTAGTGGTTGATGAATATGGGGATATTCAAGGTCTGGTAACACTTGAAGATATCCTGGAAGAAATCATCGGTGACTTTACCACTAACATGGTGCCGGACCATCATAAACAAACGAACAAACAGCAAGATGGCAGCATCTTGGTAGATGGTAGTACTAACTTGCGAGATTTGAACAAGGAAATGGGATGGTCATTCCCGACCGATGGGCCAAAAACAATGAATGGTTTGATCCTTGAGATCCTGCAAACTTTACCTGAGCATCGCTTATCTCTTAGAATAAACGGCTACCCTGTCGAGATTGTTGATTGGTCAGAAAATATGATTGAAACCGTTAGGGTAATCCCACTTTTTTATAACCCACCAGTAACAAATGATTAGTCGGTAGTCGTTTTAAAAAGACGTTTTTGAAATTGCTTGGCCTGCTCTCTCGCTTTGCGGTTAGACAAGATTTGCTTTTTCACATTATGGACTTTTTCGTCCAACTCACCTAAGTCTCGCATCAGTGAGAAAAACTCTTCATCTTCAGCAAAATCTTTGCGGTTTGCATGGTAGCGAAGTATATCTTTGATCTGAGTTGGTAACGATTTTTTTGGTCCCATCCGTGGCACCCTCACATGGTAGTAGATATTCTGTTTATCGGTCTAATGACTCAAATCTTAAGTGAAATATACTTGTTTATGCTCCAATATATAACCTTTAGAAAGAGATTTATCATATTCAATCACAGCGATGGAGGCTGTAGCAAAAAGTGGCGGTGTCAACTGTGTCAGAGATTCCACAAAGTAACTGACAAATGGCATATGAGCCACCAATAATACACTATTGATCTCTGGATGGAGTGACAACACTGTATCCATATAATCATGTGCAATGGCAGCCGAAGCTGAGGGAATAATGTCTCGTGTGTATTCGGTACGCGTGACAGTAAATTGCTCTGTGATTTTGGTCAAAGTTTGCTTGGTCCGCAAATAAGGTGAGACCATCGCATAATCAATATTGGGATGTTCAGCAAAATAAAATTCACGCAACCAAGCGGTTGCATGAGCGGCTTCGCTTTCACCAATCGGGGACAAAGGACGCTGCATATCAGAACTTGCAGCCAGATGCGCATCACCATGTCGCATCACAAAAATTTTCATGGACAAACCTATTAATATCAACCACACTGATTATACCAGTGTGTTTCTCCGTACAAAACTGATACTTTATACCTATAGACTTCAGTATCAGGAATTTTGTTTAGTGCTGTAAGATATCATTGCCACTCACAATATGGGTATTTACAACTGTGAATACATTTGATTCCCGTCATTTAAGAATAGTCCAAGCACAACACAGTGGTGTGTCCATTAGTATTATGTCTGGGTACTTTAGCGACCCGAGTGATTGTCCTGGATTGGCACATTTGTGTGAACACTTGCTGATGCATGGCAATTCTGATCTGGATGGATTAAATACCCTGTTTACCCAATATGGACAGGCGCCATCAGCTAAGACAGGCCCCTGCGAAGTGGTGTTTGATGTGCTTTGTAGCGCATCAGAAATACCCAAAATCCTTGAACTATTTATTAACTACTTAACTCATTTTACAGTTGAGCCGAATATTGTCTCTCAGGAAATCAACACCATTGCACAAGAGTTTAGTCACGGTAGCAATGATCCAATTAGATGCTTACAAGAAGTGGATAAGGTCACTTGTAACCCCAAGCATCCTTTCACAAAATTCAGTACCGGTAATGCTGAAACCTTTGCCCAACTATCCGAACAGCAACTCACTCAATACATTGACCAATGGTTAAAAAGCGCCATTAGTCTATTGCAATTTACCTGTTATGTGCCTGTGATTTCAAACGCGCTCAACAATGTTATCTCTCAACAAATTCATGCATCATTGCTGAGAACTGAAATGTGTCCGACATTCATTGGAGCACATATAGAATCTGAATTACCACCGGCTTTCACTGAAGATGAATGTCAACGTTTGATTCGCATTGATTTACCAACATCGATACCCAAATTGATTGTTCACTTTGTCATTGAAACCCAGAGTAATGAGGCTATTGAGCTGTTGCTTTGGATCATAAATTATTCCCCTCCCAATTTTTGCCTTACCCAGTTACAACAACAAGGTTTTATCACTCGGTTCCACCTAGAGAAAAACCAAGCGATTCCATCACATATTGGTCTGAATTTGCACCTTTCTCTCAGTGCAAAAGGCGTATTACAACGCACTCGTATTATGTCTGTCATATTGACGCTATTTGAACAAATTAACTTGGTTACTGCACCTGACGTTTATTGGTACCAAGTACAAAAAACACGCCGTACGTTCGCTGCAATAAACCAACTAGCCTCATCCACACAGCAAATAGATTCAGCGCTGCTAAAAGCCACTCAGGGTATCCTAAATCAGTGCATTGCATCGCGTGCTCGAGTGTTATTTATATGTTCCTCAGAAGAATGTGGGGTTGAGCAACACCCAATTTATGTGACGCCATATTACAAAACTCGCTATCAAATTGAAGATTTGAACGTACCCAACATGGTAAATGACCAACTATGTCAAGATGAGGCGTTGAAGTTTTATTTTTTAAATCCACTATTGACGAACTCTGCTGCAACGGGACCCGTGATAAAAGAGCATATTACAAATCAAGTCGGGTTGACTGCCATCCATGCCGAGCATTCAGCACAATTAACTGAGTGTTATATAGGATTGAATCACGCTGCTTTGTCTTTACCCTGTCAACTTGCGATTAAGTTATCGATCGCGTTGTTGACTACAACACCACAATTTATTCAATTTTGTGCGCAAGCACTTGGATGTCGGCTACGATTCTACGCTCAACAGCAAGGGATGACCTTACATTTTCGTGCGCCGCTTGATATTGCAAATAACTTAATTAATCACTTGCTCAGTGTCATGACTCAAACCAACATATTTACACAACTAGCCCCGGCTCAATGGCAACAAGTAAAGCAAAGTGTTTACCAAAGCCTGAATGCTTCTGATATACAGAATATTGAATCCTTTGCACTGAACGCAATTGCCCAAACGTTCTCCCCACAACTTTCTGCGGCAGAGAAACAGACAGCCTTATTAGCGCTTGAGCCACAGCAAGCTGAGTTATCGCTAAAGAATTTTTTTGCCCTAGCGAAAACAGAAATCATGGTTTACGGGAGCTATAGTGATGATTTTATTCAGAAATTATCCGGCATTTTGAGTCCAAGCGCCCCCCACAGGCACACCACAAGTGCACAAAATCCGCTCGTCAACCAATCCCTTTCACTTCGATATAAAGCCAAACAAAATAACGTCGAACACGCTTATAGTGGATGCCTTCTGTATTCGACAACTTCGAACATCTATGAGCATATTGATTGGATGATCCTATCAATGTTGTTGCAGAACGCTTTTTTTAAGTTCATTCGTCAAGAACATCAACTTGGTTATGAATGTAATGTTTCTTATTTGACTCACAAAGGTTGTCCTGGAATTTTATTGTACGCCATACACAATGACGATTCCCAAAAGGTAAAGGCGCTGATCGAGTTTTTTGTGAAGCAATGTCGCGAGCAACTAGATATCGAGACCATCAAAAGCGTCCTTCCGCACCTAAAGCGAAGTTTAGCGATGCCACAACGCGAATTTTCCATCCAGGCAAACTACTTCTGGATGATGCTGGGCAAGCCGGAAGGAATAGAGTTCAATCAAAAATTGGTCGATCATTGTGATGAATTAGCGGATATGGAGGAGTATCCGGAACTCATCAGCAAACTATCGTTTACCTCACCACACTTGTGGATTCAGATAAACGATGAGTAGAATGTATGAAGATAATAAACTTAAGCTTTTAAAATAAGGTTGTTATATCCAGATGCTTTGCGCATCGCAACGTGTTGCGCCATCATAAACATTGGAATGGCCATTGGACCTAACAAAATACCTAGCGCTCCCCATTGACGTGCTGAAAGAGCACTTTTGAAGGATTCAACATAAAAATACAGCGAACAAGTCAAAAATAACAATATTATATAAAACATCTGCTTTCCCTCAAATTTATAGACTCATTATAAGCCACAAATAAACAAAGAAAAAGCAGACCAAAGGCTCTTTTGACGTAAGATATTGATTACATTTAAGGCTTTTAATTATTTTAACAAAGAAAGCCTTTAAACATTACATTTCATTAACTCATTATTAATAAAATGTCCTATTCTCCGCTGACATTTTGACCAAAATTGGGGCAGGTGTGAATTTCTCACCATGCACTCGAGCAAACGCTTCTAAACGTTCAACTAATGTCGCAATCCCTATGCTATCCATATAACGGAATGGGCCTCCCGTGAATGGCGGAAAGCCTATGCCAAAGATAGCACCGATATCGCCATCGCGCGGAGATTGAATAACCCCTTCATCCAAACACATCGCCGCTTCATTGAGAAGCAAATATACGCTGCGCTGGATAATTTCATCGCTTTGTAAGCGTGCCTCGGGAGTGATATTCAGCAAAGAATAAATCTCGTTATCGACGTTTTTGCCTTTGCTTTGGGCTGAATAATCATAGAAGCCTCGGCTGTTTTTCTTACCTTTACGTTCGTCGTCTAACACCTTGGCAAACGCATCTGGTGAGATAAACCGATCGCCGAATTGAGCTTGTAAAAATGGAATGATCTTCGTTCCAACATCAATACCCACCTCATCTAACAATTTAACCGGGCCTACTGGAAAGCCAAATTTGACCAAAGTTCGGTCAATTTTATCAATGGGCTCACCATTGAGGATCATGTGCGCGGCTTCAATCATGTAAGGCGCTAGGATGCGATTCACGTAAAAACCAGCTCCATCTTTTACCACTATTGGCGTCTTGCCTTGCGCTTTTGCCACAGCAACCGTTGTCGCAATGGTTTTAGGAGAAGTGCCTGCATGTGGAATAATTTCCGCTAAGGGCATCTTGTCCACTGGAGAGAAGTAATGTAGGCCTATTACCTGTTCTGGACGCACAGCTTTGGCTGCAATATCCCCAATCGGAATAGACGAAGTATTCGAAGCAAAAATCGTATGCTCAGCACAATGTGCTTCGACATCAGCGACCATCTGTTGTTTGAGTTCTACGTTTTCAAATACCGCTTCAATCACAATATCAGTATCTTTAAAACCAGAGTAATCTAGGGTACCGGTAATGCGTGCCATCTGGGCCTGCATTTCGCTATGTCGCATAATTTTGCGTTTCACACGCTGATTAAGTAACTGATATCCCATGTTCAAGGCATTTTTGATCCCTTCCGGTGCGATGTCTTTTAAGCGTACTGATAGTTTAGCTTTGGTTGCTGTGACATAGGCGATACCACCGCCCATTAAGCCTCCACCTAACACGCCTACTTTATTGACCTTGGCCGGCTCAACCCCCTCTACACCGGTTTCCTTTTTCATTTCAGTCGTAGCAAAAAACACACTGCGTAACGCTTTGGATTCACTCGTCATGACTAATTCACCAAACTGTTGTGACTCAATGTCAAGACCTTTGCGTCGGCCTTTGCGCAACCCCGTCTCGATACAATCGATAATGGCCATAGGAGCCGGATAGTTACCTTGAGTTTTCTTTAACGTTTGCTTACGCGCCTGACTAAATAAGATATTTCGGCCAAAAGGGGTGCTTTCTAATAGTTTCTGTACGAAGGTTAGCTTGGGCTTACGACGTTTGGGCTTACCCGCTAGAGCTAACTCTTGGGCTTTTTCTAACAAAATACTGCGGGGGACAACATGGTCTACGATACCGGCTTTTAGAGCTTGTTTCGGTCGTTGCTGACTTCCGGTAAGCATCATAGTCATGGCTTTTTGCACACTGATCAGCGCAGGTAAGCGTTGTGTCCCACCACTGCCGGGAAGCAAACCAAGCTGAACTTCTGGCAGGCCCATTACGGTCTTGCTGTCATTGGAACATACACGAATATGACAGGCCAAGGCTAGCTCTAAACCACCGCCTAATGCAGGTCCGTGAATCGCCGCAACCACTGGTTTGGCAAATTGTTCAATACGGTCGAATATATCTTGCCCGCCACGTGCAATCGAGGTGGCCTGTTGTGCCGTTTGACACGCTTCGAGCATGCTGACATCGGCACCGGCAACAAACGAATTATCTTTGCCACTGATGACTACCACGCCTTGTACCGAATTGTCTTGCTCAAGATCATCTAGCACTTGAGTGATTTGCTCTGAAAACTCGGCTTTTAATACGTTCATCGTTTCATTCGGCACATCGATGCTGACGATAGCAACGCCGTTTTCATTTTTTTGAATCCTAAATGCCTGACTCATTATTCTGTCTCCACTATCATTGCTGCACCGAGGCCACCGGCAGCACAAGCTGTCAACAATCCAGTGCCCCCACCACGTCGTTGTAATTCATTGAGCATTTGCGTAATCATTCGTGTCCCCGTAGCAGCAAATGGATGGCCATAAGCAATAGAACTGCCCTGTACATTTACCTTATCCATATCAATACTGCCGATGGCTTTATCCCGCCCCAGCTTTTCACGCGCAAATTTATCTGACTCGAACATCTTCATATTCGCTAATGCCACGGCAGCAAAGGCTTCATGGATTTCAATTAATGTCAGATCCGATAGTGCCATCCCTGCTCGAGCAAGTGCAAGTGGCGTCGCATAAGAAGGCCCCATTAACATATCTGTCCACACATCAATGGCGGCAAAAGCATAGCTTTTAATATATCCCAAAGGCGCATAGCCTAACGCTTTGGCTTTACTTTCATTCATCAGCAAAACAGCCGAGGCTCCGTCAGTCAAAGGTGTCGCATTGCCTGCAGTCACTGAACCATAGCGTCGATCAAACGTCGGGCGTAATTTGGCGTATGAATCCAACACCGAATCCATACGCACTGTATTATCTTGGGTTACGGCTTTTTTATAGGGTTCTGGATAGGCTGTCATGACCTCTTGAGTCATGTGACCTGCACGCCAATTTTGCGCCGCCAATGTGTGCGAACGGTGCGCGAGTGCATCTTGCTCAGCTCGAGTAATACCATGAGTCTTGGCCATCTGCTCTGCGGTATCGCCCATACTCAGTCCCGTCGAATATTCTGCGACCGCTGGCGGCACCGGTATTAAATCTTTCAACCCTAAACGCTTGAAAATCTGCCAGCGTTGCCCAAGTGATTTGGCTTTTTGCAGATCGACCAGTGCTCGACCTAGCTTTTTACTCACACCAATTGGGGAGACCGAGGTCGAATCAGCTCCTCCCGCAACACCAATATCTATGTTGCCTAACAAGATTGAGTCAGCGACATTGGCTGTTGATTGAAAACTCGTGGCACAGGCGCGCGAAACAGAATATGCGTCAGTATGAGGCTGCATGCCAGTACCTAGGACAATTTCACGGGCAATATTAGGTGCTGCTGGCATTTGTACAACCTGCCCATAGACGAGTTGTTGAATCTCTTGCGGATGGATTTCGTTTCGAGTTAATAACTCATTCACGACCATTTTGCCGAGGTCAACCGCTGGCACACCATGAAAATCGGTCGCCATTTTGACAAAGGGAGTGCGCAAGCCAGCTACGATGGCAACGCGATCTCCTTTTTGCGTCTTATTCGTTTGCAATGTGCTCATATTATTTCCTGTGCAAGTACTATTCATTTTAATGATGAAGAGTTCAAACCTAAGTGGTCAGACCTCTAACCCTATGGTCGTATTCTACAAAACTTATAGGGATTTGCCACTTTTATTTTAGCAATAACATGTTTTGCAACAATTTATCTGCAATAACCCTTTGATTTTATGCTCAGAAACCTTATATATGTTTGTAAAGTTGGTGACGATAAAACAACAAAAAGGAACACGCACAGATGGCGTATACTGATTTTGAGCCTTTACAAGCTTACCTCAATCAACAAGTTGTCGGTCAAACGAGTTTGACGCAAAACATGCTCATCGCATTGTTAGCTGATGGCCACTTACTCGTAGAAGGCCCGCCAGGGTTGGCAAAAACTCGTGCCATTAATGCCCTTGCAGATGGGATTGAAGGTGATTTTCATCGTGTGCAATTTACCCCAGATTTATTACCAGCCGATTTAACGGGTACCGATATATTTCGCCCAGAAACGGGCGAATTTGTCTTCCAATCTGGTCCCCTTTTTCACAACTTAGTACTGGCCGACGAAATCAACCGTGCGCCCGCCAAAGTCCAATCCGCTTTGCTAGAAGCTATGGCAGAGAGACAAATAACAGTTGGCAACAAGACTTATGATTTATCCGAATTGTTCTTAGTGATGGCGACGCAAAACCCGTTAGAACAAGAAGGCACTTACCCACTCCCAGAAGCGCAACTAGACCGATTCTTGATGCATATCGAAATTGACTATCCCGATGCGCAAACTGAACTTGAAATACTGCGCCTAACGCGTCGTGAGGATTTACACCAAGGTCAAGCCAAGCCAATGGCACTCTCGCAGGCAACTATTATGCAAGCGCGCCAAGATATATTGGGCTTACATGTACAGCCACAAATTGAAGAATATATTGTACAACTGGTTATGGCGACTCGCCATCCTGACAAATACCAGAAACAACTTAAAAACTACATAGCGATGGGTGTTTCACCTAGAGCAACCATTGCCCTAGAGCGCTGTGCCAGAGCTCATGCTTACCTACAAGGTCGGGATTTTGTGGCGCCCGATAACGTGCAAACGGTGTTTCACAATGTCATGCGACATCGTCTACCTTTGACCTATGAGGCTCAAGCAAATGGTGTATCGGTCAATGGTGTGTTAGACAACATTTTGGCAAACGTCGCGGTGCCCTAACCATGTACACTGCCGCTGCATTATCTGAACTAAAAGCTGCAGATGCAGTGTCTTTGCATATGCCAATGTTGATGGCGTATCAGGGCATTGCGCAATCGATAGCTTCGAGTATGCGCGCGCGTCGTACCGGACAAATGTCTGGCGGATATCTATCCAAGCATAAAGGTCGTGGGATGGAATTTGATGAAGCTCGCCACTACCAGCCCGGTGATGATATTCGAGCAATTGATTGGCGCGTGACGGCACGAACAGGCAAAGCTCACACCAAAGTTTTTAGAGAAGAGCGAGAACGTCCGGTGTTTTTGCTGTGTGATGTCTCAGCTTCCATGCAGTTTGGTTCTTCTTTACAATTAAAATCTATATTGGCAGGACATCTCCTCGCATTTTTGGCATGGCAAGCCAAACATCGTGGTGACCGTGTGGGTGGCTTGGTCTTTAATAGTCTCGAGCATCGTGAAATTAAGCCTGCCAATCGCACCGCTACTTTATTGCATTTATTACAACAAACATGCCACTTGCAGCAAACTCAACCTTTGCAAGTTGACCCCAATCGAGACGCATTAGCTGAAAGCCTAACACGCCTCAGTTATCTTGCAAAACCAGGGTCACAAATCAATCTCATCAGTGATTTTAACCACCTTGACAATCTCACGAAAGGATTATTACAGCAATTACGACGACGCTGTGAAGTTCGTTGCTTCGTGATATCGGATCCATTTGAGTCAAATGCCTTAGCAGAGCCGATTCAACTAACCGTTACGGATGGATATTCCACGGCAGAACGTACGTTTGGTTTACGTTTGAGCCACGACGCAACGCGAGACGTTGCTGATACGCTCAAGCAACTCGGTTTGCCGGTATTTTTTCTTGAAACATCAAAAATGCTTGTTGACCAGCTCAATAGCTTGCATACATTACAAGGAGAGGTGTGATGCAAAACCTCACACCTGAAGTATTCATACCGCCACATAACACGCTAGCTCCTGATAGCATCGCTTGGTTTCCGCCCTCATGGTTGTTATCTCTCATCGTGTTGCTGTTAATCGGTTTGATGATATACCTCTGGTTAGCCATCAAGCTTTATCGACAACATATCAAGCAACGCAATCACGCAAGGCGCGAGTTAGAACAATTATTAGCTCGCGAAGGCTTGTTACAGATGGCGAACCAAATCTTAAAGCGCCTCGCCATCGCCTATTACGGTGAACACATCAAATCTTACACTGGCAAGCAGTGGAGTGAGTTTTTGTCTCGTACTTTGGGCCGTCGCCAGGCGTCATTTGCCCCCGTTGCAGAGCTTTTAACAACGTCGATTTACCGTGAAGAAATCAGCTATACTCAGGCGGCTCATAAAGCCTGCCTACATTGGGTTGATTACGGGATCCCTCGTTTTAATTGGTTATTGTGCCGCCCATCTAAACGCGAGGTACACCATGCTTAGTTGGTGGGAGAACTTGTCTTTTTTATGGGGGTATATGGCATTATTATGGCCAGTCCCAATTCTGTTGTTTTGGTTGTTCCGTCACCGCCGAAAACACATCAATCAAACTAAACCCATTTTCATCCCGGGTTATATGAATATCAGTCAAACCAGTGTGGGAAGCAATGAACAGCGTTCATTGTGGTTGCGCTGGTTATTGTTTATAGCGGTTTGGAGTGGTTTGATTTTTGCCCTAATGCGTCCTACTTTTTATGGCGAGCCGATAGCCTTACCACAAGAAGGCCGGGATATGTTCATTGCCGTGGACTTATCTGGCTCAATGCAAACTCAAGATATGGAAGTGAATGGCCAGGCTGTTGACCGTCTGGTCATGGTCAAACACGTTCTGTCCGACTTCATCGCTCAACGGGTTGGGGATCGCCTAGGGTTAATTCTTTTTGCCGATACCGCTTACTTGCAAGCCCCCCTTACCTTTGACCGAGCAACCGTACAGACTTTACTCGATGATACGGTATTAGGTCTGGTTGGGGAATCAACGGCTATCGGTGATGCCATCGGGCTAGCGGCAAAGCGTTTGCAAGGTAGAAACGTCTCCAAAAAAGTGCTGATTTTGCTGACAGATGGTCAAAATACCGCAGGCAACATTACCCCCGAACAAGCCTTGGAATTAGCCATAGCAGAAAATCTTACCATCTATCCAATCGGTGTTGGCGCTGATCGCATGATTGTAAACTCGCTGTTTGGGCAACGCGCGGTGAACCCTTCGGCAGAATTAGATGAAGTCCTTTTGACGCGCATTGCGAATGACACTGGTGGTCAGTATTTTCGGGCGAGAGACACCCAAGAATTACAGCAAATATATGCCATTTTGAACCGCATTGAACCCATTGTGGATGAATCACAAACCATTCGCCCTCAGCGCAGTTTATTCTACTATGGTGTGTTATTTGGTTTATCATGTTTGCTTCTGTGGTGGGGGTTGGCAGCCTGTCAGCGACAATTCCGTTGGAGATTACCAGTATGAACATTGCCTGGCAATTATGGCTTGAACAATTTCATTTTTTGCGTCCCCAGTGGTTGTGGGTATTGCCATTACTGATTGGTATTTATGCCATTTTTTGTCGAACCAAAGTAGAAACGATGTCTGTGAATCGATTATTCAATCCTGTGCTACTGGCCTTTTTGACCCAATCTCAAGCCACCACAAAAAATCAAGTGCGCAAACCTCGACATGGTGTAATCATTACCTGTTTAGTGCTCACCGTGCTAGCCTTAGCTGGCCCGACAGTGGAACAAATTCCCCAGCCAACTTATCAAGCGCAAATTGGGCAAGTTATCGTTATGGATATGTCCTTGTCGATGCGCGCTGGTGATTTAAAACCCAATCGCTTGAGCCAAGCTCGCTACAAAGCAATGGACTATATCAATGCCAATCCAGAAGCCAATATTGGGTTAGTTGCGTATGCCGGGGATGCCTTTGTCATCAGTCCTATCACTCAAGACGGGAAAAATCTCAATGCGTTGATTCCATCATTGCGCCCCGAGCTCATGCCTGTGTTCGGCTCTGAACCACAGTATGCACTTGAAGAAGCATTTGAATTATTGCAACAGGCAGGTTATCAACAAGGACACATTGTATGGCTGACCGATGGCGTAGATTACGAACAAATACCATCGTTAACCAAACTACTGCGTAACTCTGAATTCAGTGTCTCGGTCATCGCGGTGGGTACTGAAAGTGGAGCGCCCATACAACAGCTTAATGGTCAGATGCTCAAAGATAACTCAGGAGCCATTGTGATCCCTAAAGTGGACTATGACGAATTAGCCAAACTTGCACGAGTAGGTCGCGGTGTATTTACGCCACTGTTGCCCAACGAGGATGATATCAATGCCATTAACAGCACCCTTGAAGCAATTCCAGATGACGTATCGAGTATATTAGAAACACAAAACGACAAATGGTATGAACTTGGACCATATTTATTACTCCCTGTTTTGGTAGTGTTACTTTGGAGTATGCGCCCACAATGGTTGTTTGTTTTATGCATGGTGGGGTTATTGCCACAAAGCCCTAGCGTAATCGCACAAAGCCAAACGCCCAATGCGATAGCCAATGCACTCGTGCCCCCGCCCAGTGCGGCACAAGAGATCCGAGTAAACGATCCTTTGTCGGTTTTACCAAAACGCTTAAAAAATCGTGCGCAACAAGCACTGGCAGCTTATAAAAACGAAGATTTTGCCCGTGCACAGGAGTTATTCGATGACTTGCAGTGGCAAGCTAATGCTTTATACCAACAGGGATTGTACGATCAGGCTTTGCCATTATTTGCCCAGGATGAATCAGCGGTAGGTCGCTATAACACAGGTAACGCACTGGCTGCTCTACAACAATATGAGGAAGCACTCGTCGCTTATGATGCTGCCCTTGCGTTAGATCCCTCATTACAAGTTGCGCAAGACGCCAAAGAAGCGCTTGAATTATTTTTAGACAATATGCCGCCACAGCAACAGTCGCAAGATGGTCAAGACCAGAACTCGGAAGAGTCGCAAGACCAACAAAATCAAGAACAAGACTCACAGTCTCAAGAGTCTAACTCGGAGCCGCAGGCAGACCAACAAACTGAGTCACAAGAAAACCAGCAAACCCAATCTGACGCTCAGCGAAATGAGTCTTCTCAAGATGACGCACAAACCGAATCGCAAACACAACCAGAAGCAAACGAAGATAATGCTGATGACGCATCCCAAGACAATCGAGAAAGCGAATCAGACCAACAAAATGAGACACAAGAACAATCCATGACGCAAAGTTCGGAACCATTAACACCCGAACAGAGAGAACAACAAGAGCGTATGCAAAGTTTACTCAATAAAGTGCCCGATGATCCTGGGTATTTACTCAAGCGCAAAATGCAACTTGAACATCAAAAAAGACAGCGCCAACGCTTACCCAACACAAATAAAAAGGAGTGGTAATCTGTGTTTTACCGACTGCATTTTCGATTCTTACTCTGCCTATTTATGTTTCCCAGCATACCGGTTTGGGCATTTGATACGCTTACCGCCACGGTTGATAAAAACCCGGTCATGGCGGATGAGTCCATTACCTTGACCGTCGTTGCCAATGCCAGTCTGCCTCGTGACGCGTTTGACACCAGTGTGTTAGAAAAAGACTTTAAAGTCATACGCACTTCGGTCTCTTCTCACACACAGATCATCAACCTGTCTCGAACGATTACAACGACTTGGACGACCTTGCTGTTTCCCCGCCGAGAGGGCTTACTGACTATACCCGCTTTAAATGTAAACAATATCCTTTCTGAGCCGATTGAGCTCATGGTCATGCCAGCCAACACGAGCACTAATCAAGATATGCGGGATATTTTTATGACCGCAGAGTTATTGCCCGAAAGTGGCTATGTTATGCAACAATTTACTTATACGGTAAAACTCTTCTTAGCGGTTGAACTAGAGCGAGGTTCATTACAAGTGCAACCGCTTGAAAATGTCATCATGGAACAAATGGGTGAGGACACTGAAGCGAATATTATTCAAAACGGGAAACGCTACCGTGTGGTCGAACGCAAATACTCCATTATTCCACAAGTTTCTGGCCCGCTGACCATCCCCGCGCCAATTTTTGAAGGTGCTGTGCGCACGCGTAATCGCGGCAGCTTTGGCGGATTGTTTAACCCCAGTAAACCAGTAAATCAGCTAGGACCGGAGATATCACTCGATGTGCAACCGATCCCAGCTAATTATCCACACCCATGGCTGCCAAGTGAATTTGTGCAGATCAATGAAGAATGGTCTGATGCGACGGATAACTTTGTCGTAGGTGAGCCCATCACGCGCACCATTACATTATCCGCTCTTGGAGTAGACCAATCGCTTTTGCCAGATTTAGAACCGCGTTTACCGCCAGACGTCAAAGCGTATTCTGATCAAGTACAGGTCAATTCAATTGCTAAAGATAACAACGTCATTTCACAACGCGTTGAAACTTATGCACTGGTGCCGAGCCGTGAAGGGTCATTTGTCCTACCAGACATCAAAGTCCCTTGGTTTAATACACTGACAGGCACAACCGAGTTTGCCAGTATTCCCGCACGCAGTATTCAGGTGAAGCCAAATCCAGCAACAGCGCAAACCAATGCCCAACCAATATTACCGCAAAATGTTGTATTACCTCCTGTAGCAACAGTTCAAGGCTCATTAGACACTGTTTGGTATCAACGCGTGTTGTATTGGCAAGTATTAAGTGGTCTTTTGTTGATTCTTCTGCTTTGGGCATTACTAACGCGCCCCGCCCGAAGTATCGCTCAAGTAAAAACAAAGAAACCGGAAGAACGTCCGTTGGAAGAAACCACTCAATTCAAATATTTACTCAACGCGATAAAAGCAGAGCAAGCCGATACGGTGGAACATGCTTTACAAGACTGGCTAATGTGCTGGTATCCGAAGCAAGCCAAGCTGGTTCAATACATTCCCTTAGTCAAAGACAATGAGTTTAGCCAATGGTTAAATATGTTTTATGCACAGCGCTACCAACATGGCTCGCTAAGCACAGCAGATTATCAAACGATAACCGTTTGGGCGACGACTCACCGTAAGCAACTCGTTCAACAAACATCTAGCAATGGCTTGCCAGCTCTTTATCCAAACACTTAGCCAATACATACATGATATAATTTAAAAAAATAACAGGAGAACACTGATGCCAACAAAAACGACTCTAAGTGCGATCAGTTTAGCAATCATTTTAGGCACAGCTGGGTGTAGCGAGGCCCCAAGGTCACCAACAGCCTCAACGGCACAACCACAAGCCTCTGCACAAAGCATTGCGCTGAGTGATTTTTTTGCCCAAAGCTACCAAGAAGATTTGGCCAGCTCCCCAATTCGTCAGTCTTATCAAGGGATCAAAGACAACTACGACCAATGGGACGATATCAGCGATGCAGCGATAGACGAAGACATTGCGCGTTTGCAAACTCGGCTGGCCAAGGCACGGCAGTTTGACCGCAATGGTTTATCGCAGCAAGAACAACTTAGTTTAGATATCTACATCATGGATATCGAGCGTCAACTCGCTAATGATGTATTTCGTTACCATACGTACATCATTAACCAATTTTGGGGCGCACACACCTTTGTGCCAAGTTTCTTGATCAATATTCACCGTATCAGTGAGATCAGTGATGCCGATGCTTACATCACTCGACTCAACGGCGTAGAGTCCTTTTTCGACCAGTTAATTACACAACTGCGTTTGCGTGAGGAAGCGGGGGTATTTCCTCCAAAATGGTCATACGACCAAATGTTGCAAGCCGCGCGTAACGTGATCAGCGGCGCTCCCTTCGTGGAAGGCGAGCAAGATTCGACTATATGGACAGACTTTCAGAAAAATGTAGCAACCCTAGATCTGTCAGAAGCTGAGCGCAATCGTTTACTTGACCAAGCCCGAAGTGCCTTAATCAACAAGGTTCAGCCGGCTTACGAAAAACTCATGAGCGAATTAACTAAGCAACGTTTATTGAGTCCTAAAGGCGATGGCGTGTGGCGCCTACCCGATGGAGATAAGTGGTATCAAAATCGCTTAGCTTGGTATACCACGACTGATTTAACCGCTGAAGAAGTCCATCAACTCGGTTTATACCATGTCGAGCGCATTCATAACGATATGCGTCAAATCATGGCACAAGTGGGTTTTGCTGGCAGTTTGTCAGAATTCTTCGCATTTATGCGCACCGACCCGCAATTTTATTACGAAGATAGCGATGCCGGTCGTGATGCTTATATGCGTGATGCCAAGGCTTACATTGATGCCATGGAGCAAAAAATTCCCGAGTATTTTGGGCTCATCCCACAAGCCGATATGATCATTAAGCGCGTCGAACCATTCCGTGAGCAATCGGCAGGTAAAGCGTTTTATCAATCGCCATCGCAAGACGGCTCACGACCGGGTATATATTACGCTAACTTATTCGACATGAGTGTCATGCCTTCCTATCAAATGGAGGCGTTGGCTTATCACGAGGGTATTCCAGGGCATCACATGCAACGAGCCATCACACAAGAGTTAACAGGCATACCAGAGTTTCAAAAATACGCATCGTTCACCGCCTACACCGAAGGATGGGGATTGTATACAGAAGAATTACCCAAAGAAATGGGCTTTTATCAAGACCCTTATTCTGACTTTGGCCGTTTGGCAATGGAGTTGTGGCGAGCCTGTCGCTTAGTCGTCGACACAGGCCTTCATGCCAAACGCTGGTCACGCGAAGAAGCCATCGCGTATCTCGTTGAGAATACGCCAAACTCAGAATACGATGCGGTAAAGGCGATTGAGCGTTATATTGCGTTACCCGGCCAAGCTACCGCTTACATGATAGGCAAACTGGAGATCCAAACGTTACGCGCCAAAGCAGAAACTGAATTAGGGGACCAATTTGATCTCAGAGGCTTCCATGATGAAGTACTTAAGGACGGGCCCGTGCCGCTCAATATATTGGCGCAAAAAATAGATAACTGGATCGCGGCGCAGTAAATATCTTGGGTGGATGCCTGGAGCGTTGCACCACCCTGCCCAACTTCGCTATACTCGGGTTATTAATAACAATAATAACTCGAGAATCCCATGCAATTTGACGCGCTTCTATCACTCGCCATCTATTTTGTTGCCATGCTCGGCATAGGTCTGTTTGCCTATCGCAATGCCAGTTCAGACATGGAAGGTTATTTGTTAGGTGGACGCAAACTGTCTCCAGCAGTAGTAGCACTCTCCGCAGGGGCTTCGGACATGAGTGGTTGGATGTTACTTGGACTGCCTGGCGCCATGTATATCTCAGGGCTATCAAGTAGCTGGATAGCAATTGGTTTAGTGCTGGGCGCATGGTGTAATTATTTGTATGTCGCACCGCGTTTGCGTGTTTACACGCAAGTGGCCAATAATGCCATTACCATTCCAGATTATTTTGCTGAACGCTTCGCGGATTCATCACACATCCTGCGCATCGTATCGGCGATCGTCATTATTGTGTTTTTTACTTTGTACACATCATCTGGAATTGTCGCCGGTGGTAAGTTATTTGATTCTTCCTTTGGCTTAGCCTACGAATACGGGGTGCTCATTACCGCTGGTGTGGTGGTGACTTATACCCTATTTGGTGGTTTTATGGCGGTCTCGCTCACCGACTTTGTGCAAGGCTGCTTGATGCTCATTGCTTTGGTATTAGTGCCAACTGTGGTGATCTTTGAACTCGGTGGTATTGGCGATACCATCTCAGCAATTAACGCCATTGATAGACACTATTTTTCGTTATTTACAGCGGTAGGCAGTAGTGAAGCACTGTCGGTTATTGCCATCGTATCTTTGATGTCTTGGGGATTAGGCTACTTTGGACAACCGCATATCATCGTTCGTTTTATGGCAATACGCCATGTCAGTGATATGCCAGTGGCACGTAAAGTCGGTATGTCATGGATGATTATTGCCTTGTTCGGCGCATTGAGTACTGGGCTATTTGGTATGGCTTATGTGGCAGGAACATCCTTGACCTTAGACGATCCGGAAACCGTCTTCATCGTCCTATCACAAGTATTATTCCATCCGTTAATTGCTGGATTTTTATTAGCCGCAATTTTGGCGGCCATCATGAGTACGATTTCCTCACAATTACTAGTGACCTCAAGTTCACTTATCTCTGATATCTACGAAGCACTATTGCGCAAAAATGCTTCAGACAAAGAACTTGTTATCGCTTCACGCCTTGCCGTGCTTGCTGTCGCCTTATGCGCGGTGGCCATTTCCTTTGGCGAGAATCAGTCGATTTTGAACTTAGTCAGTAATGCATGGGCAGGATTTGGTGCCGCCTTTGGGCCATTGATTTTACTGAGTTTATATTGGTCTAAACTCTCTCGTGATGGCGCCATTGCCGGGATGCTCATCGGCACTTTTGTTACATTACTTTGGATCTATGGTCCGATTACTCTTGATGGGATTCCTTCAGGAAATTGGTTGTATGGTATTGTGCCTGGTTTCATCGCCAATCTTATTACGTTAGTCATTGTCAGTAAATTACGCCCTCAAGGAACCGATAAGTTATCGACACATTTCACACAAATGAAAGCAAAATTGGCGGAGTAAACAATATGGATATAAATATTCGGGAATCTATAACAAAAAGCTATTAACTTAGTTCCATATCATATACCACATTTAACTTACTAATAGCCAAATGACATTTATCAAATGATGTGATGAGTGTTATTTTTATAAGCATAGAATTTTTTAGTATATTGAATGGAAATCACCCACATGTCTGATGTCGTGACACACCTTAAACAGCTCGAAGCTGAAAGCATCCATATTTTCCGAGAAGTCGCCGCAGAATTTGATAATCCTGTGATGCTGTATTCGGTGGGTAAGGATTCCTCTGTTTTATTACACCTAGCACGCAAAGCGTTTGCGCCAGGTAAGATCCCCTTCCCACTCTTGCATGTTGATACGACTTGGAAATTTCGTGAAATGATTGAATTTCGTGATCGAATGGCGCGTGAACACGATTTGGATTTGCTCGTTCACACCAACCAAGAAGGGCTGGACGCGGGCGTGAATCCATTTTCTGTTGGCAGTGCCAAACACACCGACATCATGAAAACGGTTGCTCTCAAACAAGCGCTAGACAAGTATCAGTTTGATGCTGCCTTCGGCGGTGCACGTCGCGATGAAGAAAAGTCTCGTGCCAAAGAACGCGTGTTTTCATTTCGGGATAACAACCATCGCTGGGATCCCAAAAACCAACGTCCTGAGCTTTGGAACATTTACAATGCCCAAGTCAACAAAGGCGAAAGCATTCGCGTTTTCCCAATGTCGAACTGGACGGAACTGGATATTTGGCAATACATCTTCCTCGAAGGCATCGAAATCCCAGAGTTGTATCTCGCCAAACCTCGACCGGTGGTAGAGCGTGATGGTGTCTTGATCATGGTCGATGATGACCGTATGCCATTAGAACCTGGCGAGAAGCCCATGTTGAAGTCAGTGCGTTTTAGAACCCTAGGTTGTTATCCATTAACCGGCGCTGTGGAATCAGAAGCACAAACGTTGCCAGAGGTCATTCAAGAGATGCTTCTAACCAAAACCTCAGAACGCCAAGGACGTGTGATTGACCACGACTCAAGTGGTTCAATGGAGAAGAAAAAAATGGAAGGATACTTTTAATGAGCGAGAACATCGTATGGCATCAGCATGAGGCGAATAAAGCTTCCCGTGCGGCGCAAAAAGGCCAGACCCCACGCGTATTGTGGTTAACGGGTTTAAGTGGTTCGGGTAAATCCACCATTGCCAACTTGTTAGAACAAAAACTTGTGTCTGCCAACAAGCATACTTATTTGCTCGATGGTGACAATGTACGTCATGGTTTATGTGGGGATTTGGGCTTTTCTGACAAAGATCGCGTCGAAAACATTCGGCGTATCAGCGAAGTTGCTAAGTTATTTGTCGATTCGGGCACACTAGTATTAACCGCTTTTATCTCGCCTTTTGCAGCCGATCGCAACTACTGCCGTGAGATTTTGGAAGACGGTGAGTTCATCGAAATTTTCGTCGATACCCCGCTCGAGATTTGTGAAGCACGAGACCCCAAAGGCCTGTACAAAAAAGCCCGCAGTGGGGATATTCCGCATTTTACAGGGATTGATTCTGCGTATGAAGCGCCGACCAATCCAGAGATCCATCTGACTTATCAAGACGAATCCGCACAAGAAACGGTAGAGCGTTTATTTGACATGCTAGTGACTAAGGGGTATGTCTAATATGAGCTATGCAACCCAAGACCTAGCCGAAAAAGTCAGCGTCATAGCTAAAAAAGCCGGCGATGCGATTTTAGCGATTTATGAGCGAGATTTTGCCGTGTATGACAAATCAGACAGCTCACCTTTGACAGAAGCGGACTTGGCTGCACACAAGGTCATTTGCCAAGGCCTTGAAGGCATAAGTGATTTACCGATTTTATCGGAAGAATCTGCTTCTATTGATTGGTCAGAGCGCCAGCGCTGGACTTCATATTGGCTAGTCGATCCGCTAGATGGCACCAAAGAGTTCATCAAGAAAAATGGTGAGTTCACGGTGAACATTGCCCTGGTTGAAAATGGCAAGCCCACTTTAGGTGTGGTTTATGCACCTGTCTTAGACATATTTTATATCGGGGTGAACGACTCAGCCTATACCATCGAGCAAGGGACCCAACGTGCCATTAGCATTGCCGACAAAGCGTCTGCGACGCAATATAATGTCGTCGGATCCCGTTCGCATGCCTCACCAGAAACCACAGCATTTTTAGACGCGCTCGATAAACCGGCTGAATTGGTGGCAATGGGCAGCTCGTTGAAGCTGTGTTTGGTCGCCACCGGACAAGCGCATTTTTATCCGCGCTTAGGGCCAACCTCAGAATGGGATACCGCCGCCGCCCACGCTGTTGCATTAGCTGCCGGCGCCATGGTTAAAGCCTTTAGCGTTGAGGATATTCCTGTCGCAGTCACCGCCCCTGAATCGTTATCTGATTTGGTATATAACCAAAAAGAATCTTTATTAAACCCGTATTTTTTAGTGAGTTGCTAACATGGAACATCGTAATACCTTATTAGAAACTGATATTCACGCCTATTTGGCGCAACACGAAAGCAAAGATATGTTGCGCTTTCTTACCTGTGGTAGCGTCGATGATGGCAAATCCACACTGATTGGTCGCTTGTTGCATGACTCCAAGATGATTTATGAAGATCAGCTTGCTGCCATCACCAAAGACAGTAAAAAAGTGGGTACCACTGGCGAAAAAGTCGACCTAGCGCTCCTTGTGGATGGTCTTCAGTCAGAACGTGAGCAAGGCATCACGATTGATGTGGCATATCGTTATTTCTCGACCGATAAACGCAAATTCATCATCGCCGATACCCCTGGACACGAGCAATACACGCGTAACATGGTGACAGGCGCGTCTACTTGTGATCTGGCAATTATCTTGGTCGATGCACGTGCTGGAGTGAAAACCCAAACCAAACGTCACTCGTTTTTAGTCTCATTATTGGGCATTAAAAACGTCATTGTCGCCGTCAACAAAATGGACTTGATGGATTATTCAGAAAATACATACGCTCAAATCAAAGAAGATTACTTGGCGTTTGCCGAAAACCTTGCGATTAAGAACATTCAGTTTATTCCCATGTCAGCGCTTGAAGGTGATAATGTCGTCAACTTATCACCAAATACGCCTTGGTATACGGGACAGACGATGATGGACATGCTCAACACCATCGAAGTCGACAAAACCATCAATCACGATGACTTTCGTTTCCCAGTTCAATACGTTAACCGTCCGCATCTGAACTATCGCGGTTTTGCAGGTACGATTGTGTCTGGCGATATTGCGGTGGGTGATGCGGTCACGGCACTGCCATCTGGTAAAACCTCTACCGTCAAATCCATCGATACCTTTGAGGCTGAGCTTGAAAGTGCAAAAGCCGGTGCAGCGGTGACGCTCACGCTCAACGATGAAATTGATATTTCGCGTGGCGATATGATTGTGAAAACGGATAATCAGCCATTCTTAAACAGCAGTTTTGCGGCACACCTGGTCTGGATGGACGAGGCAGCCATGATCCCAAACAAACAATACAACATCAAATTTGCTACGCAAAAAGTCGCTGGTGCCATCAGCAACATAGATTACTTAATTGATGTGAATACATTGGAGCAAACTCAGGGCGTGCATTTGCAACTCAACGAGATTGCTAAAGTGGACTTGAAACTCACTCAAGCAGTCGCCTGTGATGCTTACACTCGCAACCGTAAAACTGGCGCGTTTATCGTCATTGATCGTTTGACCAATGCCACTGTGGGTGCAGGAATGATTATTTCACAGAATCAGTCTGAAGCATCCAATCAACACGCGTTCAGTGAGTTTGAAATTGAAATGAATGCCTTAGTACGCAAGCACTTCCCACACTGGGAAGCGATTGACATTACTAAACTCAAGTAAATGTCGCTGAGTCAGCTCCTCGTACTGATCATTTTCTTAGGCACAATTAGCGCATTGATTGTGTCTAAGAAACGTCCGTCTGTGATTTTTGGTACGGCAACTCTGGCGTTGATGCTGACACAAACCATTGATATCGAAGATGTGTTAACCAATACGACAAATCCCGGATTGGTCACTCTTCTTTTGTTACTGATTATCAGCCATGCGATTGATAAAACAGCCCTTCTCAAACGGGTTGCGCGTAAACTGATTACGGCTAACTTCAAAGCGTCTTATTTACGCTTGTTTGGGATCAGTTTTTTTAGCTCGGCATTGCTCAACAACACAGCCATCGTGGCGTCGTTGATTGGTTCAGTTAAACAAAACCAACATCACTTGGCTTCTAAGCTACTTATCCCATTATCATTCTCTGCCATTTTGGGCGGAACCGTAACTCTGATTGGGACATCAACTAATCTCATTGTGCACAGCTTTTTACAAGACAAAGGCCACCCCGGTTTTGCGTTTTATGACTTTACCCTATTTGGGATGACGGCGGGTTTAGTATGTGGCGTTTTGCTATACTTGTTGCGCGGATGGCTTCCAGAGATCAATCTCAAAGGTAGCGCAGAGCAAGAATATTTGCTTGAAGCTGATGTTGCCCCTGACTCTGAGCTGGTTGGTTTGAGCATCGAAGACAATCATCTGCGCAATCTACCTGAGTTATTTCTAGTCGAGATAGTGCGCCATGGTAACACCATCTCCCCAGTTTCACCGGATGAGATGATTGTGGCGGGCGATAAATTGATTTTTAACGGCAATGTCAAAAACGTCGATGCGTTGTCGCACATCAAAGGATTAAGTCTCTTTGCTGAATGCTCTGGATTGATGCGCTCTGAGCTGACCGAAGTCGTTATCTCAAATCGTTCTTCATTGATTGGCTCTACCCTCAAGCGCTCGGGTTTTCGAGCCTTGTTTGATGCCGCTGTGGTTGCGATTCGCCGTGATGGTGAAACCTTGTCTGGTAAATTAGGGGAAGTGACCTTGCAATCAGGAGATTTTTTACTGCTTGCGACTGGGCCAGACTTTTTGCAACGCAATAATTTGACCAAGCACTTCTTTATCGTATCGGAACAAACCATTGCGCGTAAGTTATCTACCAAACAAGATTGGCTAACCATGTTGGGTTTTGGGACAGTCATCGCTCTAGCTGCGTTTGAAATAGTGCCGTTATTAGTCGGTTTATTGTTTCTCTTGGCGGTTCTTGGTTTAGCCGGTGTGACCTCACACGCCGAGATCAAGCGCAATATTCCCTTGAATGTTATGGTGGTAATAGTGGGTGCCTTGTCACTGGCAACAGGGATGGAAAACGCAGGGCTTTTTGCTTTACTCACCGAGACATTAACGCCGTTAATTAATGGCCACTCGATGTTCATCGCATTAGTAGTCGTGTATTTTTTAACACTCTTATTAACAGAATTTGTCACGAATAATGCTGCGGCGGCATTGATGTTTCCGTTTGCATGGGTATTAGTAGAAGCCCTCGGAGCGCCGATTCTGCCCTTTGCGTTGGCGGTGGCATTTGCGGCAAGTGCCAGTTTTATCACCCCTTATGGCTATCAAACTAACTTACTCGTGCACAATGCTGGGCAATACCGGTATATGGATTTTGTCAAAATCGGCTTACCCATATCACTGTGTTATTCGACGATTGTGTTGAGTCTGTTGGCTTGGGTGCATTTGTAAAAAAACGCGATGGTTATCCCAACCATCGCGTCAACTAACACACTTTAAATCTGTAGCTATTTTAAAAACTCTTTGGGTTTGACTAACCACTCCTTGCCTTTTAGCATTCCTTCCCAATACATTGGTGGCAGAATTTTTTCTTTTAATAACCACGCTAAGTGGGACGGCTGTGTCCCGTTAATGAGCCAATTCGGGAACGTCGGTAGCATTTTGCCACCATAGCCAAATTCAGCCAGAATGATTTTGCCTTTTTCAACTGTTAATGGACAGGAGCCGTAGCCATTGTAGATAGCACGTTTATGATACAAACCCATGTCGTATAAGACATTATTAGCCACAATAGGGGCTTGCACGCGTGCTGCAGCCGCTGTTTTCGCATTAGGTGCATTCATCGCATCACCTAAGCCGTAGATATTGTTATACTTTTTATGCTGCAACGTGGACTGATCGACATCAATCCATCCAGCTTCATCGGCCAAAGGACTGACTTTAATGAAGTCAGGAGCCGATTGCGGAGGAGCGACGTGTAACATATCAAAGGCAACTTCCACTAACTCATCGGATGCACCCTCTCCAGTTTGCTTAAAATACGCCCGTTTATTAGGACCATCAACTTTGACTAAGTTATGCGTAAACTGAAGGCTTGCTTGGTACTTTTCAACGTATTTCATCAAGCTTGGGACATACTCTTTGACCCCAAACAGAACAGGTCCAGCGTTGTAAAATTCGACATCAATCTTGCCCAATACACCACTTGATAACCAATGGTCACACGACAAATACATGGCCTTTTGTGGCGCACCGGCGCATTTGATAGGCATAGGTGGTTGCGTGAAGACCGCTTTTCCACCCCGTAACCCTTGTACAAGTTCCCATGTATAAGGTGCCAAATCAAAACGGTAATTGGACGTGACGCCATTTTTACCTAATGTTTCAGAAAGGCCTTCAATGTTGTGCCAATCTAATTTTAATCCTGGGCAGACAATGAGGTGTTTGTATGACACAGTATGGCACCCATCAAGGAGCACACAGTTTTTGTCTGGTTCAATTGCCGACACCGCATTTTTGATCCAAGTCACACCTTTTGGGATCAGAGATGACAGTGTTTTAACCGTTTGTTCTGGAGTAAAGACCCCAGCGCCCACCATGGTCCAACCTGGCTGATAATAATGGATATCGGCAGGATCAATCACCGCGATATTAACATCCGGTTTACGCGCCAAAATGCTCGAGCATACTGCAACCCCTGCAGCACCAGCACCCACTACCACGATATCAAATTCACGATCGGCTTGTTGAGTCGGCGTAACACCACCATTCACGATTCGGCGCACCACACCTGACATATCATATCCGGCGTTTTTTGCCGTCTGCAAAATCTCAACGGTGCTCATTTCTGTTGCTTGAGCCAATGCCCACACTGTGGTGCAGCGGGTGCCAGTGCGACAATAGGCAAACATAGGTTTTGGCAACTCAGACATTAATTGCTTAAAGGTCTGAGCATCTTCATCAGTGACCTTACCACTAGTCACTGGTTGATGAATGGCCACTAGACCAAATTCTTCTGCTGTTGCTTTTATCTCTGCAAAATTGACTTGGTCTGCCCCTTCTCCATCAGGTCGATGACACACCAGTGACTTAAAGCCTTGCTCAGCCAAAATCCGTACATCATCTACTGAGATTTGCGGGGATACAGATAAATCTTTGGTTAATATTTTGATATCCATGTTTGGCTCCTATAACGCATTGATTGGAATTTTGATGAACTGCAGACCATTTTTGGATTTCACACCAAATTCCCCCAAACGCAGATTCGTTTGAATCGATGGATACAGTAACTTAGGCACTGAAAGGGTTGCATCTCGTGCTTCACGCTTGGCAACATATTCAGAAAACTCAGTATCGGGCTGGATTTGTTTATTGGTGCGTTTTTGTTCACCAATGGTAATTGATTCAAGTGGAGAGTCGCCATCCTTCGGGTAATCATGGCAAAGATACACAATGGTCTCATCAGGTAAGGTATAAAAACGCTGAACCGTCTTAAACAAATCCGCTGCACTGCCCCCAGGAAAATCACAGCGAGCAGTACCAAGATGTGGAGCAAATATAGTGTCACCAACAAAAATTGCATTGTGTTCGGCACAATAATAACTCGCACAAGCCGGTGTGTGGCCAGGGGTTAGCCATGTTTCAAGCGTGATTGAGCCAATTGATATTTCATCACCTTCATCAAGAAGTCGATCAAATTGCTCTCCTGAAATTGGCGTATCCTCACTGCTATCAAACATTGGTACCCAGATTTCTAGTACTTCTTTGATTCTTTTGCTCATGGCGGTTTGACCACCAATATGCGTTTTTAAATAGGACGAAGCGGTAATATGGTCGGCATGAATATGACTTTCTAGGATCCACTCATTTTTTAGATTATTCGTTCGAATGTAATCGATGACCTGATCAGCACTATCTGTTTTGACAGTCCCAGCAAAATGGTCGTAATCTAACACTGAGTCAATCACTGCACATTTTGCGGTCGATTCATCAACAACTATGTGCGTAAATGTCGCAGTATCTGGGTCGTGAAACGTTTTTACATACATATTCAGTGCTCCTTTACAGTAATTCTTTAGCAAAAATGATGACGGCGATGGTCAAAGTGAAATAGGCGAAGCTTTTTTGCAGTTTTTTTCCATCAAATCGGTCTGATATACGTGTAGCGAGAAACATGCCCAACAACGTGCACAAAATTAAACTGCCGATTAGTTGAAAATCGAGTGCGATGCCTGCTTGGAGATCCCCGCCAAAGCCTATGATGGATTTCAGTGCAATAATGAATAACGATGCAGCAACGGCTTTTTTCATTTCCATGCCCATCAACAAGACCAAGGCTGGAATGATTAAGAAGCCTCCTCCTGCGCCGAGCAGCCCGGTAGCCACGCCCACAACAGCCCCTTCAAGCAAAATTAAAATGGTCGATTGCGGTTTGCCGGTTGGCTTAAGCTGTTTTGCATTGCGCAACATCATGACCGCGGACATCACCATTAGGATCCCAAAGAGCACCATAATCATGAGGTCTTTGGTGACCAAAAACACGCCATCATAGATGACTTCAGGTATAGCCGGAACTAAGAAAGCACGGGTGGCATAGACCGATAAAATAGACGGAATAGCAAAGATTAAAGCCGGTTTAAAATCGATTAAACCTTGTTTAAAGTAACGAAATGCTCCAAATGCGGCCGTCAAACCAACGATGATCAAAGAGTATCCTGTCGCGATCGTCGCATTGACGCCCATTAGATAAACAAGGATGGGCACAGTTAGTATCGAGCCACCGCCACCGATGACACCCAATACCATTCCCATAAAGACAGCTGCGATATAGCCAAAAACTTCCATAAAAACCTTAATAACATAATGATATAAGTTATATTATTAAGATTTATATAAACATGCCAATAACAAATAATTTACAGCAAATATATATTTATTCCAAAAAATTATAAGTGTTGATTTTATTGAGATTTATCGAAATAAAACTTTTTCACGCTTAAACCAGTACACGCAAAATGCAATCAGTAATCCTGCAATCACGCTTGTAGAGACAAAAATCGGAATCAATGCCATGTAATCCATGGTGCCTTTGATCAGCTCTTTCATCGCAAGCGCGACGTTTGTCAGTGGGATCCATGCATATACCCCTTTAAGCTCAATCCCAGGTAACAACGCGATGATGATGGGTATAATCGTTAAGAACACGAGCGGCGTCATATACCCTTGTGCTTCTTTAAAGCTTCGAGCATAGATGGATAAACTGAGCAACAACGAGGCAAAAATCGCAACCACGGGCACTAGCATCAAAAACATCAACACAAAATCGATCGGGCTAATTGCCCCCATAAATTCCGTAATGAGTTTAATTGCCATGCCTTGCGCAAGCAGTACGCCCCAAACAAACATACTGCCTATAGTAACCATAGCAGACGTCACCCCCGCAAACGCAATAGTGAAGAATTTCCCTATCACCAAATCTTGGCGGGGAATTGGCGTGATCAGCAATGTCTCAAGCGTCCCGCGCTCTTTCTCTCCTGCGCCAATATCAGTCGCGGGAAGCATCGCACCTTGCAAACACAAAATAAAGACAAGATACGGAATGAAGCCACCGATTTTCTCACCCAAATCCTCGCGTTTATCAGCAGTTGATACTTTTTCAATCACTATAGGATTGAGTAACCCCTTTTGAATGGCCTCACTGACGCCCAAGGTGATAAACGCCGATTGTTGGTTGGTATGTTCAATCTCTTTTACGACCTCGTTGACTCGGCGTTGCACCATATTAAGGCCCGCATCATTGAGATACAGCATAATTGTTTGCTGGCCACTGGTCAGCACATCATTGCTAAAGGTTGCCGGTACCACTAACACAAAATCAACTTTTTCAGTCTTTACAAAATCTTTGATCGCCGCTTCGTCATCACCTTTTAATGTGTTTTTTACTAGAGTTAAATCATCCCTAGCACTCAGCTGGTCGGTCAGATTCGGAGCAAACTCGCCACCGATCACAGCAAAGTTCAACGTCTTTTCTTGCGCTTCTTGAATGGCCTTACCGGAAAAATAAAACACTCCTCCAAAGATAATTGGGAAGAACAATAACGGCAACGCAATCATAAAAAACAGGGTTTTACGGTCTCGCAATAGTTCGATGACTTCTTTTTTAAATACTAACCACATGTCCTTACCTCCTACCCTATGCTAACCATAAATGAATCGTGTAACGTTTTTCCCGACAACCCCGCAAACGACCTAATGTCTCCATTGTATTTGGTACGCCCTTCATCTATGACGGTCACGGTATCGCATAATTGTTCCACTTCATCCAGGTGATGCGTTGAGAATATCACCGGCACTTGCTTGTCTTTTAATCCCTTGATGAAATCAATGACTGTCTGCGTCGCCATGATATCTAGACCCGTTGTGGGTTCGTCCAAAATAACCACTTCCGGGTCATGGACGACGGCGCGCGCAATCGAAATACGTTGTTTCATACCGGTAGAGAAATTTTCACTGCGGCGCTCTAAAAAGGTGGATAAATCGAGCAGCTCAGTCAGTTCGTCGATCTTGTTGGCGATGGCGGCTTCATCCATCCCATGTAAGCGACCAAAATACGCGATATTTTCACGTCCGGTTAAGCGTCCATACAATCCGGTTGAACCGGAAAGGAAGCCAATTTTTTGGCGTGCAATCAACGGGTTGGCCAAGACATCCACACCATTGATTTTGATGCTGCCTCCGTCTGGCGCGAGCGCAGTCGATAACATGCGTAATGTGGTGGTTTTGCCTGCCCCGTTTGGGCCGAGTAAACCGAGAACTTGACCGTGATCGCACATAAAATTAACGTCTTGAACCGAATGGAAAAACTTGCCATGTAAACGTGGGTCTTTGCGCTCTTGTTCACTGAGCTTTTTGGGATTTTCGACTTTGAATTTCTTAGCCAAATGCGAGATTTCAATCATACACGGTTCCTTGTTGTCGTGTTTCACGCTTCAAGTGATGAGTTTATAGTAGCGTAAAATCTTAATATTTATAGCGATTTACAAACTTTTTTACAATTTACATCGGCACCGTTTCAACAAATGGTATAAGGTTGTTTTGAATAATAACGATTTAAGGAATTCCTATGTCAGAAGTGACCAACCCAATCCAGGCCTGTAGCGAGGTGTTTGTTCGCCCACGCGCTGTTTTTGAAGCATTAAAGACACACAATAACTGGTCATGGATCCCCTTTATTCTGACCGCAATCATCGGTTCATTACCAGGTTATTTGTATTTTGCATCGGTCGATCAAGAGTACTATCACACATTACTAAAAGCCTCTCCCGATTTAAGAGATTTGAGTCCTGCAGAAATCGAAACGGCGTTGTCTTTTACTCAAACTGCTGATATCGCTATGTATGTTCCGATTGGTTCCGTTCTAGCAATGATTGTCGTTACTGCTATTGTTGCCATTTACTACAAAGCAGTAACAGGTTCAGATGAAGAAAACTTAGCAGGCTTTACGGATTGGTATGGCGCGTGTTGGTGGATAGGGCTGCCGACGATTATCGGCGCGGTGATTTCTATTTTGATGATCTTACTTGGTGATGCTAGCGGTGAGATCCATCCTTCTCTAGCGTCAGCTACTTCAATCGCGAACGTGTTTAATATTGGTTTAGACTCGGCATGGTTCAACTTTGCTACGTCTGTCAGACTTGAGATGATTTGGAACTACTACATTGCAGCGGTTGCTATCGGTACATGGACGCGCTTCGATTTTAATAAGTGCCTAGTGCTTGCGGCATTACCTTATGTTGTCATTTACGGCGTTTGGGCATTGTTCTTGATTTTCTAATTTTATTACTCCTTTAAATTGCCGAGTGCTCTCACTGAGATACTCGGCTTTTTTTTGGGAAAAGACCAAGTTATTGGTATACTTCGTGCACTTTAAAAAAGGAAGAATAATAATGAAACGACATTTTGTAACCGCTTTATTGTGTTGCTCACTGCTCAGTGCATGTCAACCTAACCAAGCAGAACGCAAGACCATGTCTCAAACGCAAACTCCATCCCAAGCTGCGGTTAGCTTTGCCGATGTTTACAATAGTCTAAGCGGAGAAACCATCATTGAGCATGCTAGAGTACTCGCTTCAGATGAATTTGGTGGTCGTTTACCGGCGACAGAAGGTGAAACAAAGACTCTTGCGTATTTGATCGAACACTTCACTCAAGCTGGCTTAGTGCCCACAGCAGGCGATTCTTTCTTGCAACCCGTCGAATTGATTTCAATTACGGCGAGCCCAGATGCTTCGTTAAGTATCGGCGAACAAACATTTACCTATAAAGATAATATGGTTGTTGGCTCTCAGCGTGAACAAGCGCAAATCGATGTTTCCGATTCGGAGGTGGTCTTTGTTGGCTATGGTGTGAATGCGCCAGAATATAATTGGAACGATTATGAAGGATTAGATGTCACTGGCAAAACCGTTGTGATCTTAGTTAATGATCCAGGTTTTGAAAATCCTGATGCGGGGATTTTTGAAGGTAAAACCATGACCTATTACGGACGTTGGAGTTACAAGTACGAAGAAGCTAGCCGTCAAGGGGCCGCTGCAGCTCTAATTGTGCATGAAACTGAACCAGCCTCTTATGGTTGGTCGGTCGTAGCGAACAGTTGGTCAGGACCGCAATACGGATTGGTTAACCCGGATAAAGGCGCTTCTCGCGTAGCGATTGAAGGGTGGTTAAGTCTTGACGCTGCAGTATCTGTATTTGCTGCTGCAGGGAAAGACTTTGCTGCTGAAAAAGCCAAAGCCTTACAGGGTCCATATCATTCTGCTTTGAATTTGACTGCTTCAGCAACCGTACAGAACAGCTTTGAAACCTCCACGAGTTACAACTTCCTGGCCACCTTGCCAGGTCATGAGTTGCCGGACGAGCATATTATTTTTACCGCACACTGGGATCATTTAGGCACAGATACTTCACTAGAAGGTGACCAGATTTACAATGGCTTTCACGACAATGCGACCGGTACAGCTGGTTTGATCACCATTGCGCAGCAACTGGCAAAATTATCGGAGCGACCAAGACGCTCAATTAGTTTTTTGATTGTGACCGCGGAAGAACAAGGTTTGCTTGGCTCAAAATACTATGCCAACCATCCAGTTATCCCGCTTAATAAAACCGTTGCCAACATCAACGTTGACGCAATGAATATCTTAGGTCAAACCCAAGATGTTGCGGTGGTAGGCCAAGGTAAATCAGAACTGGAACAATATCTCGTCGCAGCTGCGACGAAACAAGGTCGCGTGGTTGTGCAAGAGCCTCGCCCTGAAGCCGGTTACTATTATCGCTCAGATCACTTTTCGTTTGCCAAAGCCGGAGTGCCGGCTCTTTATGCATACGGCGGTGCAACACCGCTGAACGAAGAGGTGGCAGCCTATCGCAAAAAAATCAACGTGATTCAACGCGGATGTTACCATCAAGTATGCGACCAGTACCGAGAGAGTATCGACCCAAGCGGAATGGAAGAAGATGCTCGTATGTTAATGGATGTTGCCACTCGGGTTGCTAATGCGGAGACCTGGCCACAATGGTCAGCAACCAGTGAATTTCAGCGCAAATAATCAGCGAATGTGACATTCCTATGAAAAAGGTCGGAGTTTCCGGCCTTTTTTGTGATTTACCCTTGCTTTTTTCCACAAAACTGGCACATTAACACCCCTAGCGGGCCAAAAATAACAATACCAAAATCGCTACTTATAAATTACACCTCCCACGCACCTAGCGTAACGACAGAAGTACGTGTAACCAATATTTTTTTAGCATTATTTTTAGCATAGAGAGAACCTATATATGTGTGGTATTTTCGGGATCTTAGACATCAAAACCGATGTCTCAGAATTACGTACCCAAGCATTAGAGCTTGCCAAATTACTTCGCCATCGCGGCCCAGACTGGTCAGGTATTTGGAATAATAATAATGCTATCTTATGCCACGAACGCCTTGCCATTGTGGATGTCGACACCGGCGCACAACCTCTTATCAGTGATTCTGAAAACGAAATCTTAGCGGTGAACGGCGAGATCTATAATCACAAAGCATTAGCTTCTGCAGAAGCTTCGGATTATGCCTTTAAGACCAAATCAGACTGTGAGGTCATTATTCCTCTGTATCAAAAATACGGCTCACAGTTTATTGATAAACTAGAAGGCATGTTTGCCTTTGTTTTGTATGACCAAGCTAATGGTTCTTATCTGATCGCTCGTGACCATATTGGTATTATTCCGTTGTACACGGGTTATGATGAGCACGGTAATTTTTATATTTCATCGGAAATGAAAGCACTTGCTCCTGTGTGCAAAACCATTTCAGAATTTCCGCCAGGACACTATCTCGATAGTCGTGAAGGCAAATTGGTCAAATACTATCAGCGCGATTGGATGAGCTATGACAATGTCAAAGAGAACAAAACCAATCTGGATGATTTGAAAAAAGCTTTTGAAGACGCAGTCAAATCTCATCTAATGTCTGATGTACCTTATGCTGTACTGCTATCAGGTGGCTTGGATTCATCATTGGTCTCTGCCGTGGCAGCCCAGTATGTGGCGAAACGAGTTGAAGATGATGGCCAATCTGACGCATGGTGGCCTCGCCTTCATTCATTTGCCGTTGGCCTAGAAGGCGCACCAGATTTAGTCGCAGCCCAAAAAGTGGCTGACATGATTGGCACGGTGCATCACGAAGTGCATTTTACGATTCAAGAAGGCCTGGATGCGATCCGCGATGTGATTTATCATCTTGAAACGTATGATGTGACGACTATTCGCGCTGCGACGCCGATGTATTTGATGACGCGTAAGATCAAAGCCATGGGTATCAAAATGGTGCTTTCTGGCGAAGGTTCAGACGAAATCTTTGGTGGATATTTGTATTTCCACAAAGCGCCTAACGCCAAAGAACTGCATGAAGAAACGGTTCGTAAACTCGACCGTTTGCACATGTTTGATTGCGCTCGTGCGAACAAAGCCACCTCTGCATGGGGTGTAGAAGCTCGCGTTCCGTTCTTAGATAAAAACTTCATCGATGTTGCTATGCGCTTAAACCCACAAGACAAAATGTGTATCGATGGCAAAATGGAAAAATGGATTTTACGCAAGGCGTTTGATGACAATACGTATCTTCCAGACGAAGTGCTATGGCGTCAAAAAGAACAATTTGGCGATGGCGTGGGGTATTCGTGGATCGATTCAATTCGCGATTTCGTGGATGCTGAGGTCAGCAACCAACAACTTGCTAATGCTGAATTCCGTTTCCCAACCAATACTCCGGATACTAAAGAAGGGTATTATTATCGCACTATCTTTGAAGGTTACTTCCCACAAGAAAGTGCTGCGAAATGCGTACCGGGTGGTAAGTCGATCGCCTGTTCTACGGTTGAAGCCCTGGCTTGGGATGAGAGCTTCTTAAACAACGCTGACCCTTCTGGTCGTTCAATGAAGGATGTGCACAAGGGGTAAACCCTTATTGTACATACCACAATTGTATATCACCCACTGGTGTCGATTTTGGCAACAGTGGGTTTTTTAATGGAATTTTGATGCGATCCGTCAGTTCAATTTTAGCGAGTAATTTCTCATAAGTCTGTTCAAATAACGCATCCATTGTGCCGTCTTTGACGGCTTGTGCTAAGCCCTGCTGGATTAATTGACGTAAAATCCGATCCCCAGGGTTTACGAAAAAATAGACCGCAGTGGGATACTGTAAAACATACTTCGGTTCTAGCAAGAGCCCGTTCGTTAATTCCGGCTTACCTAACTCATCTAATACTTCGATCACGGAACGCGCAAATAAACTGACTTGTCGATCGCGCATTAATTGGAATGCTTCAAGATGATCTGAGGCATTAACAACATTAAAGCCGTTACTGCGTAAGATCTTATTATCTGGCCAATTTAACCCTTGAACTAAGGTCAATTCACGCATACTGTCCGGACCCAAATTAGCGAACTGATTTTGGTTAGTCTCGTGCAGTAATAACACGCGCCAACCTATTAACCCTTTATAAATTGGGACTCTGATTGGCGTTAATAGCGATTCTCGATCCACATCGGTCATCGACCACATCACATTAATTTGTCGATTATCCGAAAGCAGTTGAATGGCGCGCTGCTGCGTGAGCACATTATCAGTTTGCTGGAGTCGATAGCGCACACCGGTTTTTTGAAGGGCGAGATCCAGTAAAGCAATCGCGTATTGATTATGAATGGTCTCATGATTGATATTCTTGGGATACGTAATATCCCACACCGCTGCCTGAGCAACAAAATGCATTTGAACAATAAAACCGCAAAATAACGTTTTCCAGATTCGCATAAAACTATCCGCTTCGGAGTTAACATAAGGTTAACACTAGACGTTATTCTATGCCAATAAACTTATGGGTTTGCAAAGATAAACGCCAGTTGCGTGCAATACAGGTCTGAATCGCCAATTCTGTTGCCCGTGTTTGTTGAGAAATAGGTTGAAGATAAATTGAAGGTTGCCGCATTAACTCAAGCCCCGAGAGCAAAGCATCCAATGCATCAATGTGTTTTTGCATCGCCACAGCATGCTTGATTTCGTCAGCACGTTGCACAGCTTCGGGTAATATCTGATAGCCACCTGGCATATCAATCTTGGGTGAAACCGTAACAAATACGTCATCATGGCAGCGGATCGGAAACGTACCTGATGTTTCAATTTGCACGCTAAACCCTTGAATCATTAACGCGGACGTTAAAGGCTGTAAATCATACATACACGGCTCACCACCAGTTATGACTATGTGTTTTGCCCGATATCCTCTGGTCTCATATTCAGTAAGAAGTTGTTCAACGGTAAATTGAGCATGCGTTGGCGCATCTTCTCGTTTACTGCGCAATGACTCGATGGCTATGATATCGGCTTTGGCAACCGGCCAAGTATGTTGAGTATCACACCACGGGCAACCGACTGGACAACCTTGCATGCGAACAAATACGGATGGCACGCCGGTATGACTGCCCTCACCTTGGATCGACTCAAAAATTTCATTGATTGGATATTGCACAACCTACCTCTAACACTTTGTATGAGTGTATCGTTTGCAGGTATAATACCGCAAAATAACAAGACAGGTATATGCTTTCATGGCTCAACAAAAACGTGCGGTGATTATTTATTCAGGCGGAATGGATTCATTCACGCTACTACATCATGTTTTAGCACAAGGTTTTGCACCTGATGAGGTTGCCTGTTTGACCTTTAACTACGGTCAACGTCACGTCAGAGAGATTGAGGCGGCCAAAACGGTTTGCCAAGGATTGAAAATTACCCACAAGATTGTTGATATTTCAGCCATAAATACCCTTATGGCAGGCTCTTCTTTGACTGATGACATTGAAATCCCGGAAGGGCATTACGCTGAAGAAAGCATGAAATCAACGGTCGTGCCAAATCGCAATATGGTACTTTTATCCATGGCTGTGGCTTATGCTGTGTCACTTGAAGCCCCAGCGGTCTATTACGGAGCCCATTCAGGCGATCACGCGATCTACCCGGATTGCCGACCTGAGTTTGTACAAAAAATGAAAGAGGTTTGCGCCATTGCAAACTATGACCCAGTCAGTATTGAAACGCCATTTCTACATCATACAAAGGGCGAGATCTTAACCGTTGGCAAAGTCTTAGCGCTTGATTACAGCAATACCTGGACTTGTTACAACGGGCGCAAAAAAGCCTGTGGCAAATGCGGCGCGTGTGTCGAACGCCTTGAAGCCTTTGCCGAAAACCAGCTTATCGATCCATTAGAGTACGAATAATATTCTGTCTAAATGGCGCTGAGATAGCGTCACTAAAAGAAATTCAAAGCCCAAATTATTAAGAAATCTTGACCGCTTCGGCGCGTAATTGTTCGATTTCATCGCGAATACTCGCGGCTTTTTCAAATTCCAGTTCGCGTGCGGCCTCAAACATTTGTTGCTCTAAATCACTGATTTTACCCATGATATCGGTCGCGGTCATGGCTTTATACTTCTTCTCTTTTTCGGCCACTTTGCGCAGCTTCACCTTACCGGATGCTGGATGGGCATCGTCATCGCCAATATCCATGATGTCGGTGATCGGTTTAATCAAGGATTGCGGAATAATGCCATTTGCCTCATTATGGGCTTGTTGCTTGGCGCGGCGACGCTCCGTTTCATCAATGGCTTTTTTCATCGAACCGGTGATTTTATCCGCATACAAAATGGCACGTCCATTCAGGTGACGAGCAGCCCGACCTATGGTTTGAATAAGGGATTTTTCTGCACGCAGAAAACCTTCTTTATCCGCATCCAGAATCGCAACTAAAGACACCTCAGGCATATCCAAGCCTTCTCTTAGCAAGTTAATCCCCACTAATACATCAAACTTACCAATTCGCAAATCGCGAATGATTTCGATCCGCTCCACTGTATCTATATCTGAATGCAAATATCTGACTTTTACACCATTCTCGTTAAGGTATTCCGACAAATCTTCGGCCATGCGCTTGGTCAATGTGGTGATCAATACCCGTTCATTCAGCTCTACACGTTTATTGATTTCCGACAATACATCATCTACTTGCGTCGCCACAGGACGTATCTCGATAACCGGATCAAGAAGCCCCGTTGGTCTGACAACTTGCTCGACTATTTCGCCTGAGCACTTTTCAAGCTCGTAGTTTCCAGGGGTCGCCGACACATAAATCGTCTGAGGAGAGATATGCTCAAACTCGTCGAATTTGAGTGGCCGATTATCCAGTGCAGAAGGCAAACGAAAACCATATTCAACCAAGGTTTCTTTACGCGAACGGTCGCCTTTATACATGGCGCCAATCTGCGAAACGGTTACATGCGATTCATCAATGATCAACAAGCCATCTTTGGGAAAGTAGTCAATTAATGTCGGTGGTGGTTCACCGGGTGCTCGGCCTGACAAATAACGCGAGTAGTTTTCGATTCCTGAACAAAAACCCAATTCCAGCATCATTTCAATATCAAACTGGGTACGTTGAGAAATACGCTGTTCTTCCAGCAGTTTATTGGCTTCTTTAAGTTGTATGCGGCGCTGTTCTAATTCGTCTTTTATATTTTCAACGGCATTCAAGATACGCTCTCGTGGCGTCACATAATGCGTTTTGGGAAAGACGGTTGCTCGTGCGACAGATTTTTCCACCTCACCCGTAAGTGGATCAAAGTAGCTGATCTTCTCGATCTCAGCGTCAAACAACTCGACACGAATTGCTTGTTTCTCAGAATCTGCAGGGAAAATATCAATCACATCACCACGCACCCGAAATGAGCCGCGCTCAAAAGCGATGTCATTGCGCTTATATTGCAATTCTGCCAAGCGACGTAATATATCACGCTGATCCATCGTATCGCCTTGACGCAGATGCAATAACATCTTCATGTACGATTCGGGATCGCCTAAACCATAAATCGCCGAGACGGATGCCACTATCACAACATCTCTTCTCTCCATCAAAGCCTTTGTTGCGGATAGACGCATTTGCTCAATGTGGTCGTTGATCGAAGAGTCTTTTTCGATAAACGTATCGGTCGATGGCACATATGCTTCTGGCTGATAGTAATCGTAATATGAAACAAAATACTCTACGGCGTTATTGGGGAAAAATTCTTTCATCTCTCCATATAACTGAGCGGCAAGGGTTTTGTTATGGGCTAAAATCAGCGTGGGTCTTTGCACCTCTGCAATCACGTTGGCCATGGTAAAGGTTTTACCAGAACCCGTCACACCCAATAGTGTTTGTTGTGCCAACCCCGCCTCTAGACCTTCAACTAATTGTGCTATGGCGGTAGGCTGGTCACCAGCTGGAGAATATTTGGATTGAATTGTAAAAGGCTTAGCCACTGATTTAACTACCTGTCGAAAGCTGGTTTAAACTGTGTTTGAACATCCAATAAGAAATAAAGGCCATGACGGCGTTTGCCAGGACGATGCCCCAAAAAACGCCGTATAACTTGTAATATATACTGCCTACAAAAGCAAAAGGTACAAAAAACACAAATAACCTCAACGCATTGAGTGCTAATGCGTGCATGGGTTGATGGATAGCATTGAATGCTGAATTAGTCAAAACCACAACCCCTTGCACACCATAACCGAGCGGTACAATCATCAAGAACAGGGTGATCCATTCGGTGACGTCGGGCTCTCTGGCAAAGATTTTGGCAATCCATGGTGCCGTAATCAGCAAACACACAAATACCAATAATTGAAAGCCCAGAACAAATTTAAGGGAAAGTTGATAAGCTTCTTTAACGCGATCGATACGATTCGCCCCGAGATTCTGTGACAGTAAAGGCGGCAACGACATTGAAAGAGCCAGCATCACAATGCTTGCAATCGTCTCTAAACGACCTCCTACGCCCCATGCAGCCACAGCTGTCGCACCAAACCCTGCGACAATGGCAGTCACAACACCCGTGGCAATGGGGGTCAGCATGTTCGCTCCCGCTGCCGGAAAACCAATTCTTAACACGTCTTTGCTGTGTGTAAGAAACTCGGTCAGATTGAGCAAACGCGGCACCATCAACTCGCGTTTTATCAGTAAGACAATTATCCATACAACGCCTGTTGCCCATGCTATCGCTGTCGCAATCGCCGCACCTTGAATGCCCATTGCTGGAAATGGACCTAACCCAAAAATCAAAAATGGATCCAAAACGGCATTGATTGCCCCTCCAGAGGCCATAATGATACTTGGTGTTTTGGTATCACCAGACGCACGCAACACCGAGTTGCCAACCATGGGGATAGCTAAAAGTACTCCTGCCAGATACCATACTGACATGTAGTCAGTAATGAGCGGTAACTGTTCGGATTCAGCACCTAACAGAGAAAAGACCAGTTCAATACTCAACAAGCCAATGGCACATAACATGCCCACCAACAAAAACACACTCATTAGTGCAGCCATGGCACTTAAACGCGCGTATTCATTTTGACCTGCGCCCAATAATTTGCCGATGACTGCGGATGTGCCAATCCCTAAGCCGATGTTTAAACTTATTACAGTGAAGGTGACAGGGAAGGTAAAACTAATGGCCGCAAGCTCATTGGTCCCTAACAAGCTCACAAAAAATGTATCGACTAACCCAAATGACATCAATAATATCATGCCATAAATCATGGGTAAGGTAAGCTCTTTGAGCGTTTGCGCAATAGAGCCTTCCAACATCCGGTTTGGAGCTGGTTTGGTGACTTTTACTTCTGACACACGATATCCTTAAATTAACCATTAAATACTACCACACCCCCTTACATACCGCACCTGCAATTCATGTCATTAAACTGTCATAAAAATAACATATTTTTTACAATTCATTTTTTGTACAAGTGAATCATAAAGCCGCCAGTAAAGGTAAATTGAGTTGATAAACCATAGAATCTTTGGGTAATTTGATGAATATTTATTATCTTTATTCACAAGAGATATTGTTTTCACTCGCAACAGTATAAAAAGTTCTTATTACTTGTTGCATCACTTCAAAGCTTTATATTCATTGGCAGTATTGATGTTTAACAAAATGCATTGTTGCATTTTTAATCTGCACAAAAATTCACACATATTGCAGGAGCAAAAACTACACACATAGTTATCCACAGATCAAGTGGATAACATAAAAAGGCCAGATACGACAAAGTTTTGACGCCATATGCTCAAATTTTAGGTTAGCATACGCTCACCCTTAAATATTAAAGATTTGTTACACTCAAGACAAACTCTGTATAAACAGACAGTGCTCAAATGTTTTTTAATTCTATTTGGTTATATATATATTCCATAAATTAAACTAAAAAGTGATCCATTATTTTTGAAATTTTTGTCTTATTAGAGTTGACACAGATGCCTGCAATCTTTAATATGCGCGCTCGTTGAGAAGACGATTCCCCCTTAGCTCAGTTGGTTAGAGCGACGGACTGTTAATCCGCAGGTCCCCCGTTCGAGTCGGGGAGGGGGAGCCATCTCAAGCTATATTCCTTACGATTCCCCCTTAGCTCAGTTGGTTAGAGCGACGGACTGTTAATCCGCAGGTCCCCCGTTCGAGTCGGGGAGGGGGAGCCATCCACATTGCTTTATTCCATATCGACTCAAGTACAGTCTTATTCTGTTTTTTCCAGATTAAAATGACCCAAATCATTGTTTATGTTCGTTAAACATTAGATAATGTATACATTAAGGTTTTCCGTTACCCCATACAAATAATGACTGAATTTTTATTACTGCTCATTAGTACAGTGCTAGTTAACAATTTTGTCTTGGTACAGTTTTTGGGACTGTGCCCGTTTATGGGTGTGTCTAGCAAACTTGAAACCGCCATTGGCATGTCAATGGCAACAACCTTTGTGCTTACATTAGCCTCTTTAGCCAGTTATTTAATTGAAACTTACCTTTTGATCCCCTTTGATTTGCAGTTTTTACGGACCGTATCGTTTATATTGGTCATTGCAGTGGTCGTACAATTTACCGAGATGGTGGTACACAAAACCAGTCCGACACTATATCGCTTACTCGGTATCTTTTTGCCTTTGATCACAACAAACTGTGCGGTGTTAGGCGTAGCGTTACTCAACATAAAGGAACAGCATTCAATGACCGAGTCCATTGTGTATGGTTTTGGTGCTGCAGTGGGTTTTTCATTGGTCATGATATTATTTGCTGCAATGCGAGAGCGCTTAGCTGCTGCTGATGTGCCCACCCCATTTCGTGGAGCGGCCATTGCCATGGTTACTGCTGGCTTGATGTCTCTAGCATTCATGGGCTTTACAGGGTTGGTGCCTTAATGTCTCTGTTCGCATTTGCGCTCATTATACTTGGCTTACTTGCTCTAATATTTGGGGCCATCCTCGGTTATTCAGCCATCAAATTTAAAGTCGAGTCCGATCCTTTGGTGGACCAAATAGATGCCATGTTGCCACAGACTCAATGTGGTCAGTGTGGCTATCCAGGCTGCAAACCATATGCTGAAGCGATTGCCAATGGCGATGAAATCAACAAATGTCCTCCTGGTGGTGAAGCAACTATCAAAAAACTCGCCGACCTTATGGGAGTAGAACCCAAACCTCTAGATAGTGCCCATGGTGTTGAAGACGTCAAAAAAGTAGCCTACATTCGTGAAGCAGAATGTATTGGCTGTACTAAATGCATTCAAGCGTGTCCGGTAGATGCCATTATTGGTGCTGCCAAGCAAATGCATACTGTCATAGTCGATGAATGCACAGGCTGTGACTTATGTGTTGCCCCCTGCCCGGTTGATTGCATCGATATGCTACCGGTTAAAGAAACGCCCGCTAACTTCAAGTGGCATCTCGGTAAGAATGTCAGTGGCACTGTCGGTAACATTGATATAAAGCAGGTGTCATAATGGAAGCTTTTGCAAAAATAGATATTCTTGAACGCGTTGACGGTTCAGCAGTCGTCGAAGCGATTAAAGCTGGTCGACTGCACAATTTTCCTGGAGGTGTGCACCCACCTGAGGCAAAATTATTATCTAATCAAGCTCCTATTGCATCCATGCCGGTCCCCAAAACACTTTATATACCTCTTAAACAACATTCTGGGATGCAAGGTAGTCTGATCGTTGCCGTAGGCGACAGAGTAAAAAAAGGCCAAGCACTGACGCATAGCTCACATCCTTTTGCAGTCCCTGTTCATGCCAGTACTTCAGGTATCATTACGGACATTACTGAACATCCAAGTGCTCATGCGTCAGGCCTACCTGAAACCACAATTGTATTAAAACCTGATGGCGCTGAAGATTGGCATATCATGCCACCCTTCGAAAATTATCGAACGGTCGAACCAATCACATTAATTGAACGCATTTGTGATGCAGGAATCAGTGGCTTGGGTGGTGCGGGCTTTCCTACGCATATCAAAACGCAACATAACCATGACGTGGAATGTTTGATCATTAATGGTATTGAATGTGAGCCCTATATCAGCTCAGATGATCGCATCATGCGCGAGCACGCTTGGCAAATTAAACAAGGCATTGATATATTGCGTTATTTGGTTAACCCCAAAGCAATCATTATCGCGGTTGAAAGTAACAAACCCGAGGCCTTTGATGCCCTTAAAACCGCTTGTGGTTCAGATGCGTCAATTACGATGGCAAGCATTCCTACCAAATATCCAGCAGGCGGTGAAAAACAATTGATTCAAGCGCTCACCGGACATGAAGTGCCTCGCTCTGGTTTACCTATGGACATAGGCTGTATGATGTTCAATGTCGGCACTTGTTTTGCAATTGCCGATGCCATCATCTATGGCAAAGCCTTAGTTCAGCGTGTGGTGACTCTCACCGGTGAAGCACTGAAAGCACCACAGAATGTTTGGGCGTTGTTAGGTACACCGATGGCTGATTTACTCGCCTTTGCTCAGTATCAGCCGGCCAAACAAAAACGTCACAAAGTGATTATGGGCGGCCCAATGATGGGCTTTACGGTTACCAATGATAATGTTCCTGTGGTCAAAATCACAAACTGTGTCTTAGTCCCCGCTGCGGATGAATTGCCTGATATTGACGATGAAAAACCTTGTATTCGCTGCGGTTACTGCACAGATGTGTGCCCTGCTGGTTTATTGCCGCAACAACTGTATTGGTACAGCAAAGCAAAAGACTTTGCCAAAGCCGAAGAGTACGCTCTGGCTGATTGTATTGAGTGTGGTGCGTGCGCCTATGTATGTCCCAGTGAGATCCCGCTAGTGCAATATTATCGTCAAGCCAAAGCAGAGATAAAAGCGCAGCTGGACGAACAACAAAAGTCAGAAAAAGCCAAGCAACGATTTGAGCAAAGACAGGCACGACTTGAAGCTGAGAAACACGCCCGCGAAGAAAAACACCGCAAAGCAGCCGAGGCACGAAAAGCCGCCATGGAAAATAACGGCGGTGATGCAAAAGCCAAGATAGCAGCAGCACTTGCTCGAGCAAAAGCCAAAAAACAACAGGCGGCCAAAGCTAATGATGCCGGCACGCCTGATAATAATGATGAGTCGTCAGAATAATGCAGTTCAGTTTATCAAGTTCCCCACACAATCGAGTTCGTCGCGATACTGCCAGTGTCATGCGTGCAGTCTGTTACGCCTGTATCCCAGGGATAATGGCACAGCTGTGGTTTTTTGGTTGGGGAGTGCTGATTCAACTTATCTTGGCAATCGCAACCGCAGTCGTAACTGAAGCGGGTATAATGAAATTGCGAAAGCGCGCTGCCAAGCACGTCTTATCGGATTATTCGGCGGTGCTCACTGCGCTATTATTAGCTGTAAGCATCCCGCCTCTAGCACCATGGTGGCTGATAGTCATTGGCACGTTCTTTAGTATCGCTATTGTGAAACAGCTGTATGGTGGTCTTGGCTTCAATATGTTTAACCCTGCGATGGGCGGATATGTGATGTTGCTTATCTCGTTCCCTCTGGCTATGACAATGTGGGTACCCGTGCAAAATATGGCCATTTACCCTTACGACTTCGCTGACGCATTAAGTGTGATCTTTACGGGTTTCAGTGTGAGTGGTTACGACATGACTCAGTTGCGACTTGGCGTAGATGGCGTGACTCAAGCTACGCCTTTGGATGCGGTTCGCTCTTCACTGTTATTAGGCGAAACCTATAGTGAAGCCTTGCAGGCGTCTATTTTCAATTCAGACTCAGGTTTCGCGTATGGCTGGAGTTGGGTGGCTCTGGCGTATTTAGCTGGTGGGCTATTTTTGCTGTGGCGCAAGATCATCTCATGGCACATGCCTCTGAGCATGTTAGCTGGCGTGATAGTGACCGCTGCAATACTAAACATGTTGATGCCTGATGCGACTGGCGGAATATTATTTCATTTGTTATCAGGTGCCGTCTTATTTGGTGCGTTTTTCATTGTGACCGACCCGGTTTCTGGCTCCACCACACCTAAAGGGCGCATTATCTTTGGCGTGTTGATCGGCTTTTGGACCGTCGTTATTCGAACCTTTGGTGGCTATCCCGATGCCGTGGCTTTTGCGGTGTTGTTAATGAATATTGCTGTGCCTTTAATTGATTATTACACACAACCTCGCACTTATGGAGCGCGCTCATGATTGTGCAAAACACTCGAAAGAATGCAACGATATTGAGTGTGTTTGCTTTGTGTGTTGCAGGATTAATCACTCTGACTTACCTTGGAACGAAAGACCGGATTAGTGCGCAGGAACAAGCAAAGTTACTCAGCGTCATCGATGATGTGGTGCCGGGTAGTCATTACGATAATGATATCCAACACGACTGTATCGCCTTACCCGAAGTACAAGCGCTTGGTAACACCAGCAATCTCAAAGCCTATCGCGGGCGTTTAGGTTCCGAGTTGAGTGCTGTGGCGGTAGAAAGTGTTGCTCCCAATGGCTATAGCGGTGCTATCCGCTTTATTGTCGGCCTTGCTGGAGAGGATTTTACCACTGTGACTGGCGTCCGTGTTTTACAACATATGGAAACCCCTGGCTTGGGCGACAAAATTGACGAGCGTGTCAGTCCTTGGATCTATGAATTCAATAATCGTGAAATTACACCTGAAGTCCAAACCCAATGGACGGTCAAAAAAGACGGTGGTCAGTTTGACGCCTTTACCGGTGCAACTATCACACCTCGAGCGTTGACTCAGGCAATTGCCAAAACGGCTTTGTATGTGCAACAAAACCTTACACAAATCGCCCGCGCCACCAATCAATGTGCAGTTGAGGATAGTCGAAATGATTGATATCAAAGAGCTCACATGGCAAGGATTATGGAAAAATAATCCAGCGCTCGTACAACTTCTCGGGTTGTGCCCCCTACTCGCAGTGACAAGCACAGCCATTAACGGTTTAGGCTTGGGTTTGGCCACATTATTTGTGTTGATGGGCTCGAATATAACAGTTTCAGCAGTGCGTCATTATGTGCCCAACGAGATCCGCATCCCTATTTTTGTGATGGTGATCGCAGCCTTTGTGACGATTATTCAACTGCTCATGCAAGCGTTTACGTTTGAGTTGTATTTGGCGTTGGGGATTTTCATTCCACTGATCGTGACGAACTGCGCGATTATTGGACGTGCTGAAGCCTTCGCAGCCAAGAATGACCTCCTCCCTTCAGCCTACGATGGCTTTATTATGGGCGCTGGTTTTGCGCTGGTTTTGGTAGTGTTAGGCGGAGTCAGAGAGCTTCTTGGCAGTGGTACCTTGTTTAGCGGTGCAGAGCTGTTATTGGGTGCTTGGGCGGTTGATTTAAAAATCACCTTCTTTGTGCCAGATAATCCCTTTTTGTTAGCGATATTGCCCCCTGGTGCATTTATTGGGATGGGCTTATTAATCGCATTAAAAAACATCCTTGACCCGAGGTTAGAAGCGAAGTTTGCGCCAAAACCTGAGAAAATCGTTGAACGCGCTAGAGTTACCGCAGAGAGTTAAATCATGACTAAGAGCGAAAAAGTCGAAGCCATTATTGCGATTCTCGAAGAATTGTACCCCGAAGTGCCAGTCCCATTGGATCACAAAGATCCTTATACACTGCTAATTGCAGTTCTCTTATCCGCACAATGTACCGACGAGCGGGTCAATCAAATCACCCCCTTGCTATTTGCCAAAGCAGATAATCCGTATGACATGGTAAAAATGAGTATTGAAGAAATTCAAGCCATTATTAGACCATGCGGTTTATCACCAATGAAATCAAAAGGTATCTGGCATCTCTCTGAGATGATCATTCGGCAACACGGTGGCGAAGTGCCACAGGATTTTGCTGCATTAGAGGCCATGCCTGGGGTAGGTCATAAAACCGCCTCTGTCGTCATGGCGCAAGCCTTTGGGGTACCCGCATTTCCAGTCGATACGCATATTCACCGCTTAATGTATCGTTGGGGCTTATCCAATGGCAAAAGCGTGGAGCAAACGGAGCGCGACGCGAAACGTCTATTTCCCAAGGAAAAATGGAACGACTTACATTTACAGATCATCTTCTATGGCAGAGAATACTGTCCAGCAAGAGGGTTTTCCCTTGACCGTTGTATTATCACTCGACAATACGGTCGTAAAAGCTTTATCAACCAAGTGATTAAAGACACTCAGAAACGAGCCAAGCGATAATTAAATCTCCAGAGTTATTTTTGTAGGTCAATATCGCAAAGGCACTGTCTTCAAAGCTAAACGGCATAATTAGTTGAAACATTTTTTGTAAAAATTGTATTTGGTGCTAGTAGTCTGCTTCAGAGGTTGCGATAATAATGCTTCTGGCGGTTTGGGAGTTGTTATGTTTGCATTAAATCAGCGTTTTCGCGGGTACTTTCCGGTTATTATCGATGTCGAAACGGCTGGGTTTAATGCGCAAACTGATGCTTTATTAGAAGTTGCGGCGATCACGCTCAAAATGCTTCCTGAAACAGGTGAATTGACGATCGACGAAACTTATCATGCGCACATTGAACCGTTTGCCGGTGCCAATCTTGAGCAATCCGCTTTAGAATTCAACGGCATCGATGTGCACTGTGCTCTGCGTGGTGCCATTGACGAGCAAACTGCGATGAAAGAGCTGTGTAAGATGGTAAGTAAAGCGCAGAAGAAAAACCAGTGTCAGCGCTCTATTATTGCCGCACATAATGCGGCATTTGACCAAAGCTTCATCAATGCAGCCATTAATAGAAGCAAGATTAAGCGCACTCCATTTCATCCATTTGTGTCATTTGATACCACGACACTAGCGGCATTAACCTTAGGTCAGACCGTGTTAGTTAAAGCATGCGAAGCAGCTGGTATTGCATTTGACCAGAAACAAGCCCATGGTGCCTTGTACGACACACAAAAAACCGCAGAGCTGTTTTGTCACATGCACAACCATTATCAAGCATTGGGGGGATGGCCGTTACATGGTTCTACTTCTTAAACAAAAAAAGCAGGCCATAGGCCTGCTTTTGAATGTCTAATTCAGCATCAGCTTACAACTTGTCAGAGTTCTCTGCTAAGTATGCCGCAACACCGTCTGGAGAAGCATTCATACCTTTATCACCCTCTTTCCAGCCAGCTGGACAAACTTCGCCGTGCTCTTGATGGAAGTTCAACGCATCAACCATACGCAGCATTTCATCTACATTGCGACCAAGTGGTAAGTCATTTACGACTTGATGACGCACGTTAAATTCTTCGTCGATTAGGAACGATGCACGGAATGCAACCCCCGCGTCTGGATGCTCTACATCATATGCTTGACAGATATCGTGCTTTACGTCTGCAACGAGAGTATAACCTACTTGACCAATACCACCTTCATTGACAGGCGTATTACGCCACGCATTATGAGTGAATTGTGAGTCGATAGACACACCAACCACTTCAACGCCGCGTTTATTGAATTCTTCAACACGCTTATCAAATGCAATAAGCTCTGAAGGACAAACAAATGTGAAATCCAAAGGATAAAAGAAAACAACTGCTTTTTTGCCTTTTACTGCGTCTTTTAAGTTAAATGAATCTACGATTTCACCTGAACCAAGCACTGCTGCTGCAGTAAAATCCGGTGCTGGGCGGCCTACTAAAACTCCCATATTATTCTCCATTATTGTTTTGATTGATAGATGACAGACTTCAAATGTCAAACACTGATATATGGGTTACCCATGGAGATTCAACCGGAAAAAATAAAAATTTCATTTGCATTTATAACAAATGAGAACTATTATTATTTGCATAGTCATTTGTTAGGTATCTACCCAATGTTTGTATGTATGTGTTTCGGCGTTACAGATAAAGATATTCAAGAGGCAGTGCAAGAGCACGGTGTTGGCAATATTCGTGAGTTAAAGAACGTGTTAACTTTAGGCGAACAGTGCGGTACCTGCATTCAATCTGCTCAAGCCATTATTGATGACACGATTATGGATGAGTCATTATTCAAAGATGTCGGCTAACCTTTTCTCATTCGTAGCATTGTAACGATGCTCCAAAACGATAAAAGCGACTCAGTTGAGTCGCTTTTTTTTTGCGCGTTTTTCGAACAAATAAAATTATTCTGAATCGGAGCTTGGGTATTTTTGTGCAGTTTCTTTGATGAGCTCTTGTAGTTCACCTTGCTGAAACATTTCTAAAATAATGTCACATCCGCCAATCAACTCGCCGTCAACCCAAAGCTGGGGAAATGTTGGCCAGTTTGCATATTTGGGTAACTCAGATCGAATGTCCGGATTTTGTAGGATATCCACATAAGCAAACTGCTCTCCACAAGACATTAGTGCTTGAGACGCTTGTGACGAAAAGCCACAGCTCGGTAATTTTGGTGAGCCTTTCATATATAAAAGGATTGGGTTCTCGGCGATCTGTTGCTTAATCTTTTCAACTGTTTCCATGCATAACCTTCAAAGTATGTTTTCACTAGATATAGTTATTATGCCTGTTTTTTCAAGTGGTATAAAATAGAAGTGAACTTATTTATGCAAAAAACATATATCCTAAGTGGCCAGTTAAATGATTTAATCATCCAATAAGGGCTTGTTTTCCACAAAATGAGTCATATATTATTAACTGTAACACTAATATCATGCTAACGAATGGAGAACTTTCATGGCTTTTGAATTACCCGCATTACCTTATGAAAAAAATGCACTAGAACCTCATATTTCAGCTGAGACTCTTGAGTTTCATCACGGCAAACATCATCAAACTTATGTCACCAAATTAAATGGTCTTATTGAAGGTACCGATTTCGAAGGCAAATCGCTTGAAGAGATTGTTAAGTCATCAGACGGCGGTGTTTTCAACAATGCTGCTCAAGTTTGGAACCACACTTTTTATTGGAATAGCTTATCACCTAATGCTGGCGGTGAACCAACAGGCCCATTAGCTGATGCCATTAATGCTAAGTGGGGCTCATTTGCTGATTTCAAAGCTGCGTTTAACGACAAAGCAGTCAACAACTTTGGCTCTAGCTGGACTTGGTTAGTCAAGACAGCTGATGGCCAACTAGACATCGTTAACACCTCTAATGCTGCCACGCCAATCACCGACGGCCACACTCCACTATTGACCGTTGACCTTTGGGAACACGCGTATTATATCGATTACCGCAATGTTCGCCCTAACTACCTTGAAGGTTTTTGGGCATTAGCCAACTGGAGCTTTGCAAGCGAAAACTTCGCTGCATAAAAAACGCTTCAATATTCTATTTGAGAAACCCGCATACAATATGTGGGTTTTTTTAATCCTTATTTCAAACATCCCCGTACCAATTAATAAGTTCCAACGTTTTAAAGCTTTATCACACATTGAAAGATTTTTCTTTCGATATTTCTAAGCAGGACAGCGTTCTTGGGTCTAAGCTTAAAATAAAAGAAAGTTTAATCGGCTGACCTGGAGAAGTTATGGGTATTTTTGAGCATTACCAACAACGTTATGAAGAACATAAACAGGAAGAACTTACTATTCAAGAGTATTTAGCACTCTGCAAGGAAGATCCAAGTACCTACGCCAACGCCGCAGAGCGTTTACTTAAAGCCATTGGCGAACCTGAAATGGTTGACACCTCTCAAGATCCTACTTTGAGTCGAATTTTTTCCAATCGTGTCATTGCACGGTATCCTGCATTTTCTGAATTTTACGGAATGGAAGAAGCGATTGAACAAATCGTATCTTATTTAAAGCATGCGGCCCAGGGCTTAGAAGAAAAGAAACAAGTGCTATATTTACTTGGCCCTGTTGGTGGCGGTAAGTCATCACTTGCTGAACGCTTAAAAGAACTCATGCAAAAATGCCCTATATATGCCATCAAAGGCTCTCCAGTAAATGATCACCCATTTGCGCTATTTGACCCCAATGAAGATGGTAAAATACTGCAAGAAGAATACGGTATTCCCGGGCGTTATCTCAAAACCATTATGTCTCCATGGGCACGTAAACGCCTTCATGAATACAATGGTGATATTACCCAATTCAAGGTGGTTCGTGTCTATCCTTCCATACTCGACCAAGTGGGTATTGCCAAAACGGAACCTGGCGATGAAAACAATCAAGATATCTCTGCACTAGTGGGTAAAGTGGATATACGTCGTTTAGAAGAGTACGCTCAAAACGATCCAGATGCTTATTCCTATTCAGGTTCATTGTGTAAATCCAATCAAGGGTTGATGGAGTTTGTAGAGATGTTTAAAGCACCGATTAAGGTACTACATCCGCTTTTGACTGCAACACAAGAAGGCAACTACAATCCAACTGAAGGTTTCTCTGCCCTGCCATTTGATGGCTTAATCTTGGCTCACTCGAATGAATCTGAATGGCAAACATTCCGCAATAACAAGAACAATGAAGCCTTTTTAGACCGTGTTTATATCGTTAAAGTCCCCTATTGTTTACGCGTGTCTGAAGAAATCAAAATATACAAAAAATTACTGGAAAGCTCAGAGCTCATCGGTGCCCCATGTGCACCAGACACGCTTGATATCCTAGCGCAATTCTCTGTACTGTCACGTTTGGTACCACCTGAGAACTCTAGTATTTATTCCAAGATGCGGGTATATGATGGGGAAAGTCTCAAAGATACTGATCCCAAAGCAAAGTCTTATCAAGAATATCGTGATTACGCTGGCGTGGATGAAGGCATGAATGGACTTTCAACTCGTTTTGCATTTAAGATTTTATCCCGCGTATTCAACTTTGACCACAGCGAAGTTGCAGCAAATCCAGTTCACCTTTTCTATGTTCTTGAGCGACAAATCGAACGTGAGCAATTCCCTGTCGACGTCGCTGAGCGATACAAGGAGTTCCTGAAAGGGTATTTGATCCCTAAATACGTAGAGTTTATCGGTAAAGAGATTCAAACCGCATATCTTGAATCCTACTCAGAGTATGGTCAAAACCTGTTTGACCGGTATGTCACTTATGCTGATTTTTGGATCCAAGACCAAGAATATCGAGATCCAGAAACTGGGCAGTTATTTGACCGTGAAGCGCTCAACGCAGAATTGGAAAAAACTGAAAAACCGGCAGGAATCAGTAATCCAAAAGATTTCCGCAATGAAATTGTTAATTTTGTTCTTCGCGCTAGAGCCAACCATGAAGGCAAAAATCCTAATTGGACGAGTTACGAGAAATTACGCACCGTCATAGAGAAAAAGATGTTCTCTAATACCGAAGATTTGTTGCCTGTGATTTCATTTAACACAAAAGGTTCTGCGGACGATAAGAAAAAACACGACGATTTCGTCGCACGCATGGAAGAGAAAGGCTACACGCAAAAACAAGTACGCTTACTCTGCGAATGGTATTTGCGAGTAAGAAAGGCGTCTTAGCCCATGGCGCATTTTATTGACCGTCGTCTTAACGGCAAAGGCAAAAGTACAGTCAACCGCCAGCGTTTTCTACGTCGCTATAAGCAACAAATAAAACGCTCGGTGTCTGATGCAGTTGGCCAACGCAGTGTTACGGATTTAGAAACTGGTGAAAGCATCTCTATTCCGTCTAGAGATGTTTCAGAGCCCATATTTCATACCGATAAGGGCGGGATTCGAGATATGGTCCATCCTGGGAATGATCAGTTTAATCAAGGTGACCGCATTCCTCGCCCTGAAGGTGGCGAAGGTGGTGGAGGCAGTGGCAAAGGTGACGCTTCTGATTCAGGTGTAGGCGAAGACCAGTTCTCATTCCAAATCTCAAAAGATGAATATTTGGATCTGTTGTTCGACGATCTCGCACTCCCTAATCTGAAGAAAACCCAACACAATAAAGTGATTCAATACGAAACCTACCGCGCGGGATTTCAAACCGATGGAGTACCCGCAAATCTTGACATAGTTCGCTCACTTAAAGGTTCTGTGGCCAGACGTATTGCGTTATCTGCAGGCAAGAAACGTCGCCTTGCAGAATGCGAAATTGAATTAGCTCAGCGACTCTGTGAGCCAGTACCAGATACTTTAAAAGTTCAAGCGCTTGAAACTGAAATTGCAGAATTGAAAGCTCGTATCAAACGCGTGCCTTTTATCGATACCTTTGACTTGCGATTCAAAAATTATGATAAGCGGCCGATTCCTACATCAAAAGCGGTCATGTTCTGTTTGATGGATGTATCAGGCTCTATGGATCAAGCAACTAAAGATATGGCGAAACGCTTTTATATCTTGTTGTACTTGTTTTTGACTCGGAATTATAAAGATGTCGAGGTAGTCTACATTCGCCATCATACACAAGCCAAAGAAGTCGATGAAGAGGAGTTTTTTTACTCCCAAGAAACGGGCGGTACGATTGTGTCGAGTGCACTCAAAATGATGCATGAAATCGTATCTGAGCGCTACGGTGCTGGTGAATGGAATGTGTACGCAGCCCAAGCGTCTGACGGAGACAACTGGGCAGATGACTCCCCTACGTGCAGTAAGATCTTGCGTGAACAATTGTTGCCAATTACTCGTTATTACGCCTACATTGAGATCACACAACGTCAACATCAAAGCTTATGGCGTGAGTACGACATGGTGGCCAATGAGTACAGTAATTTTGCGATGAAGCATATCCAAGAAGAAAAAGATATTTTTCCCATCTTTAGAGAATTGTTCAAAAAAGAAGCTGAACGCAAAACCGCAGGAACCGCCAGAGCAGGAGAGATATGATGCCATTAGACGAACTGAAACGCTCTAAATCAGATATGCTAAGTGACGGTCCAGATTGGAGTTTTGAATTACTGGCCGATTACGAAAAAGAAATCGACCGTGTTGCTAAAATCTACAAACTCGACACCTATCCGAACCAAATCGAGATCATTACTGCTGAGCAGATGATGGACGCCTATGCCAGCATTGGTATGCCTTTAAATTACTCGCATTGGTCATTCGGTAAGAAGTTTATTTCCACCGAGCAAGGGTATCGCCGGGGGCAAATGGGCCTAGCCTACGAAATTGTCATAAATTCTGACCCATGTATTGCATACTTGATGGAAGAAAATACTATAACCATGCAAGCACTTGTTATGGCACATGCATGTTATGGGCATAATTCGTTTTTCAAAGGCAATTACCTTTTTCAGACGTGGACTGATGCCTCATCGATTATCGATTATTTAGTGTTTGCCAAAAACTATGTTGCACAATGTGAGCAAAAACACGGAGTATCGGCGGTCGAAGATATTCTTGATTCCTGTCATGCTTTAATGAATTACGGTGTGGACCGATACAAACGCCCAGCCAAGATATCTATTGCTGATGAGATCGCACGACAAAACGAAAGAGCTGAGTACTTGCAAAGCCAAGTAAACGATTTATGGCGCACTCTGCCTAAGAGTAAAAAAGCCGAAAAAGTAGACGAAGTGCGTTTTCCTCCAGAGCCTCAAGAGAACCTTTTGTACTTTATTGAGAAAAAAGCCCCTCTACTTGAACCTTGGCAACGAGAATTAGTGCGCATTGTACGCAAAGTGTCTCAGTATTTTTACCCACAAAAACAAACTCAAGTCATGAACGAAGGTTGGGCCTGTTTCTGGCATTATCATATTTTGAATCACTTGTATGATGAAGGTAAAGTCTGTGACAGTTTCATTATGGAGTTTTTACACTCGCACACAGCAGTCGTCGCTCAACCAGATTATAATTCCCCCTATTATTCTGGGATCAATCCCTATGCACTCGGCTTTGCCATGTTCATGGACATCAAACGTATGTGTACAGACCCTACCCCTGAGGATTATGAATTCCTACCTGACGTAGCTGGCAAAGATTGGCTTGAGACAGTGCATTTTGCAATGCATAACTTCAAAGACGAGTCGTTTATCAGTCAATTTTTGTCCCCAAAAGTAATACGAGATTTCAAGTTTTTCGCCATTAATGATGATGTTAAGAACGACTATGTGGAAGTTTCGGCAATCCACAATGAGTCCGGCTATCGCAAAATTCGAGAGAAACTATCAGCTCAATATAACTTGAGTAATCTTGAACCTAATATCCAAGTGTATAATGTGGATGTAAGAGGGGATAGGTCATTAACGTTACGCTATGTCCCACATAACAGTATACCCTTAGCAACATCTCGACATGAGGTGTTGAGACACTTGCACCGATTGTGGGGGTTTGATGTGAAACTTGAGCAGTTGAATGACGATGGAACCATCGCCACTATTGGGCGATGTCCCAGCGAATACTCTCAGTAATTACTTGATGGCGCCTGGGATCACAGGCGTCTGTGATTGCACATCTGCGTTTTGTGCACGATGTCTTAGCACATGGTCCATGATGACAATGGCAGCCATCGCTTCAGCGATGGGGACTGCTCGAATACCAACACAAGGATCATGTCTTCCCTTAGTGATGACGTCTGTTTTTTCGCCATCTATAGTAATCGTTTCTCCAGGCACAGTAATGCTGGAGGTAGGTTTAAGTGCCATATGAACCAACACATCTTGTCCCGTTGAAATACCTCCCAGTACACCACCAGAGTGATTAGAAGCAAATCCATCAGGCGTCAACGTGTCGCGATGCTCACTGCCTTTTTGCGTGACGACGCCAAAGCCATCACCAATCTCCACACCTTTAACAGCGTTTATCCCCATCATGGCATGCGCCAAATCAGCATCTAATCGATCAAATACAGGTTCACCCAATCCCACTGGCATATTGGTAATTTGCACAGAGACTTTAGCGCCAATAGAATCGCCTGATTTTTTGAGATCACGCATGTATTGATCCAGTGCATCGAGTTTGGACGCATCGGGACAGAAGAACGGATTCGTGTTTGTAATTGTGTGATCAACAGTTTCGATTACCACTGGACCAAGTTGTGACAAATAGCCATGGACCTCAATACCAAAAACCTGCTTCAGATACTTTTTGGCAATACCGCCAGCAGCAACTCGAATCGCTGTTTCACGTGCCGACGAACGGCCTCCCCCACGATAATCACGAGTACCATATTTTTGCTGATAGGTATAATCGGCGTGGCCAGGACGGAAACGATCGGCGATTTTGGAGTAATCTTGACTACGCTGGTCTTTATTTTTGATCAATAAACCGATGCTACAGCCAGTCGTCACGCCTTCAAATACACCTGATAAAATTTGCACCTCATCGTCTTCACGACGAGCAGTTGTATAGCGAGATGTTCCTGGTTTGCGTCGATCCAAATCCCCTTGTAAATCCGCCTCAGAAAGTTCTAATCCAGGTGGCACACCATCTACTACGCCACCGATGGCAATGCCATGACTCTCACCAAACGTTGTTACTCTAAATAATTGTCCAAAACTGTTACCAGCCACTGTTGTCACCTATCTAAATTATTCTGTTATGTTATGCAAGGACGCTTATACAACTTTGTAATAACGCCTTAAAAATACGCATTGAGTGTTTCAAATGGTACCGCAAAGACTCCGTCTCCACCGTTGGCAAACTCAATCCACTCCACCTCCAAACCTGGAAAGCGTTGTTCCATATGAACTAAGGAATTGCCTACTTCAACAAACAACCAGCCTTGTGGTGTCAGATGTTGAGTTGCTTGCCTTAAAATAGTTTCCACAATATCTAACCCATCGTTACCGGCTGCTAAAGCGAGAGCGGGCTCATGCAAAAATTCTTGTGGTAGATCCGCCATATCCTCCGCATCTACATAAGGAGGATTCGCTACGATAAGGTCATATTTTTGTCCTTGCACGCTACCGTAAACATCCGACTGAATGGCAAAGACTCGCTCTTCAAGGCCGTGTGCTAGGATGTTTTCATTGGCAACGGCTAGTGCGTCTTCAGATATGTCCAGAGCATCGACTTGTGCGCTAGGGAAAGCATACGCCATTGCGATAGCAATGCAGCCTCCTCCGGTGCATAAGTCCATTATGAGTTGCGGCGGCTGAGTTAACCATGAACTGAATCCATCTTGAATCAATTCAGCAATAGGCGAGCGTGGGATCAAAACCCGTTTGTCTGTATAAAATGGCAACCCACAAAACCAAGCCTGATTGGTTAGATACGGTAACGGCTCTCGAGACTCGATTCGTTTTTCTAACAAGTCGTAAATATTAGCTTTTTCAAAGCTGGTCACGCGAGACTGAAATAACATGTCTGACGTCTTTTGCGCGAGATCTGCGGGCAAAGAAAGACAATGACTGACCAAAACGACAGCTTCGTCCCATGCGTTATCGGTGCCATGCCCAAAAAATAGATCCGCTTGGTGCATCTGAGTCGTAGCGAAACGAGTCCAATCTAGCATAGTGTGCAGGTCTGATACGATATCGACAAATAATGGGATGGAGGATGTTTTCACTGTATCTTGCTTGTGGATAATTTGCGTGGGTATATAATACTAAAAATAAGCGCTTGGAGCATTTTTATTTTTACAGTGGATATTGAGCAATTATGCCAGACGATGACAATATGGATTTTAAAAACTTGTTTAGTGATGTTAAGCCACTGGACCAGGACAAGATCCCACCTCGCAGAGACGTCAAAACTAAACGCCAATTTATTGCTGAAAAACAGTCCCGTAGCGCCGCAGAAGTGGAATTTTCTGATATATACGAAGCGCATTTTGGCGATAATGAACAGCT
>JALRKK010000007.1 GCA_023268935.1 Glaciecola sp. | reverse complement strand
CAAGATCTATCATCAGAATTTTGCGAGGTTGTATTCCATATTCCTGGTTTCCCATGGCTGTTCGTTGATGGTAAAACGAGCACATTGCACGGCCGTTTCTGGGTGTCTTATGACCACTACCAACTCACCAATGTTATGAATGAGCCCCGCAGTAAAAAACCTTTCTGGTTCATGCAAAGCTAAATGTTGCGCCCAATATTGAGAAAATAACGCCGTGCGCACGGAATATTCCCAAAAGCGCTCTAAATCAATGGTGTTCTTATCAAAACCATTAAAAGCACAAGCCACACCATAACTGATGGCCAAATCATAGACTGCTTTGGTGCCCAATATCTTGACCGCTCGCGTGACTGAGTGCACTGGGCCATGGAAGTTATAAATTGGAGAGTTGACTATCTTGAGTAATTGCGAAGCCAAGATTGGATAATATTCAACCACGTTTGCAAAATCATCCATTGTGGTCGTTTCATCATTGAGCAAAGATTGGATTTTGGTTACTGCAGCAGGTAACACAAGCACCTCGGACGCAAACGAAGCATACTCAATCGCTTTAATCATAATTCCACATCAGACTGTCTAAAACCTACTTATGGTATAGAACAGATTGCGAAGTTTTGCGTACTATACGGGGGCGAAAATTATAAATTGATTATTTCTTGGGCACTTATGCTTCGTCGAGAATGGCCATTAACCCGTTCAGCTTGAAGTTGTTTAACCATACGGATGACCGCAGCATTTGCGGGTGTAGGAACGTTAACTCGATTACCAAAGCGCACTGTAGCGCCATTGATAAAATCAATCTCGGTTTCACGCCCCGCTTCTAAATCCCACCACATCGATAATTTTGCCGCAGGGTCAATGGCCACCATTTGTTTAGCAACACGAGGAAATAACCAATCAGGGAGTTGCATTATATGAGGAATCAGCCAAGCTGGTGCTTGGGTGATCTTTGGCAATGAGATGTTCATCGCCTTACAGACTTTGAGATGTTCAAGCATCAAGGTCGCAATCAACTTTCGATAATTTCGATTGAATAAAGTTTCTTGTAAAGAACAGTTTGCCAACGCATTGACTGAATTCGTCAGATTAATTTGGCATTTAGCCCATAATAATGCGTCCATCTCTAAGGTCGTGGTCAACGGCATGGTTGGACAATTCATGGCTTGAACAAATTCATCAAGCGCGGGTAATGTCTGCGACGCTTCAATCGCTACGGTGCCAGAAGAACTGCGATGCCAATGCCCAGTTTGTTGCTGTACAACGTTGAATGGAAACATGACCCTAAGCACAAGGTTATCTGGAAAATGTTTTTTTATAATATCATCTGAACCAATACCGTTTTGACAACACAATATCACAGTATGTTTTGGCAGGATGCTCTGGAGTACATCACACACCCCCTGTACGGCAGTGCATTTTACGGTTAGCCAAAGATAATCACAATCTGCTTTGAGTGCATCGAGCGTCTCAACCCATTGCGGAGGATATGGAGAATCAAGTCGGTGCTCATCCATATCGGTAATGGTCGCTGCGGTGGTAAAGTGAGCTTTTGCAGAATCTCTAGCCACAACCTTAATCCTGGCATTTGGACATTGTGCGACGAGATGCCCAGCTAAGTATCCACCAATTAGCCCAGCTCCGAATACGACATGAGATGCATTCAACATAATATACTTCTTTGATATTAACAAGATACTTCTTAGATACTATGAACTCAAATTGTATCATCGTATAGCTTATCAGTATAATGAACATCTTCTTGTTCTAAAAGCTTGAGTTATTTTATCCATGTCTCGCACGATCTTAGCCTTATGTACTGTGTTCCCAGAACCCAATAGTTCTGCCGCGGGACAACATCTATTGAGTCTTCTGCGCGTATTTGCCGAGACCGGAGACAAGATTCATATTGCTAGTGCCGCACAACAAGATGATTCGGCTCCTGATTTGAGTCGCATGGGATATGAAGTTCATTCAGTCGCACTAAATTGTTCGAGTTTTAATGTCTGGGTTCGTGAGTTACAACCTGACATTGTGTTTTATGACCGCTTTATGTTGGAAGAACAATTTAGTTGGCGCGTACGTGAAAACGTGCCAAAGGCTATGCATGTGTTGGATACAGAGGATTTACACAGCCTTAGGCACTTACGTCAGGACATCATTAAACGCCAAGCATTTTGTGATGTATCCTGGCCTGCGCTAAAAGATTTGCATCAACACCACCACGTCATGCATCATCCTTTGGCATTAAGAGAAATTGGCAGTATTTTACGGTCCGATTTAAGTCTCATTATATCGCCAGTTGAAATGCAAATTTTGACCCACTGTTATCCAATTGTCGCTGCACAACTTCATCATTGTCCTTTTTTACTCCCAGACAAAGACGATATCCCTACTCCTTTCAATGAACGTAAGGATTTTGTGTTTATTGGTAATTATCGACACGCACCAAATTGGGATGCGGTGAGAGTGCTTGCTCAACATATCTGGCCTGAGATACGTCAGCAGCTACCCAATGCCCAGTGTCATATCTATGGCGCATATACGCCGCCAAAAGCACAGCAGTTACATCAACCTCATAAAGGCTTTCACATTCAGGGCTATGCCAAAGATGCGCTTGCAACAATACGGCAAGCAAAAGTGCAGCTTGCGCCGTTGCGTTTTGGCGCAGGATTAAAAGGAAAAGTCTGCGAAGCTATTCGTTGTCACACACCAATTGTTACCACCGACATTGGCTGGGAAGGCATTTCTAAAACGGTGCCACACGTACCATTGCACAGTGAGGCGGATATCCAGCAATTTGCTGCTGTAGCGATCGAGTTATATACCTGTGAAAACACATGGCAACACTTTAATCAAATTGCGCAACAAGAACTTGATAAACACTTTAATACAGTACAACATAGCCAGGCGCTTGTGCACGTGGTAAATGATTTGTTTAACACCTTACCAGCGCACAGAAGTCAGTTGTTTTTACAACAAATACTGACCCAACAACAACATGCATCGCATAAATATATGTCTCAGTGGATTGAAGCTAAGCAGACAATCGCGCAATTATCTGCCTCATACCAGACACCCGAGATTGACTGAGTACTTGTGTGACACCTAACCCATCAAGGTATGCGTTAAAATCATAGTCTTGCGTGGTATCTAATAGCTCATTTGCCCGAAGCAAAAGAACGGCTAACAAGCCTCGAATAATTTTACTTTGGCTGTAACCACGCCATATTTGACCATCGTGTTTGAGATAAACCGAGACTTCACAGCCGGATACTAAATATTGTTCGATATGATCAGACGCATCGAGCAACGGGCAATGTTTAGACGCTAACATCAAGGCGCGATTTATTGCCGTAAAGCCACGCGCATCATTAAGCAGTTTTTCTGCTGGATTACTCACTGCATTTTGCTTGACGGTACTTTGTGCGGTTTGCGTGCCAGTCTGAAGTTGATTGAGCGACTTATCAAGCGGCACAGTGATTTGATTAGACGCTGTCAGATCGTCCATCAACGCAAAAAATCGCTCTATTTCTGCTATCGTATTGTAACCAGCTAAAGAGACACGAATACTGCTATCAATGCCTAAAGCATGCTGCAATGGCATGGCGCAATGTTGCCCCACCCGCAGAGACACTTGTTCAGTCTGTAATTGTTGTAGCAGATCATAGCCATTAATACTCTCGTGATTAAACGAGACCAGAGGGATAGCATGATCTAGCAACATCGCATGCCTACCATAAACAGTTAATTCAGGCCTGGCGTCACAAGCCTTGAGAAGTGCTTGCTGAAGCGTTTTTTCGTGTTGGCACCAAGCAAGCCTGTGCTGTTGTAGATACTTTACCGCACAGGCCAAGCCCAATACGCCATGAAGTGCAGGTGTACCAGCTTCAAACTTGAGCGGTGCAGATTGATAAGTGACTTCATCAAGACTGACGTGTTGCACCATCTCCCCCCCTAAATGATAGACACCAAGCGCTGTCAATAACGAAGTGGTCCCATACAAGACACCAACGCCTGTTGGACCAAACATTTTGTGACTGCTAAAGACATAAGCATCACAACCAATCGCTTGGACATCAACCTCTAAATGCGCAACTGCTTGGGTGCCATCAATAATGCACAATGCTCCATGAGCTTTAGCCTTAGCCGCAATAGCCGTTACTGGGTGAATGGTGCCAAGTACATTAGATACATGGGCACAAGCAATCAATGCCGTGTTATCCGATATCAATCCTAATAAGGCATCATAATCCACATCCCCCTGCTCACTAATGCCATGATAGACAATACTTAGCCCACACTGCTCTGCTAATCGTCGCCACGGAAGCAAATTAGCATGATGCTCACTGACCAATAGGATTATTTCATCTCCATCAAGCAGATTTGCAGATTCTAGTCCATAGGCCAGTAAGTTTATACTTTCTGTGGCGCCTTTAGTCCAAACTATCTGATTCGGATGAGGGGTATTGATGAAATTGGCTAGCGTAGTTCGAGCATCTTCAAAGGCCTTAGTCACTTGCTGTGCCAAGCCGTATGATGAGCGATGGACATTCGCATTAAGATGCACATAGCTGTGTTGCATACTCTCCAATACGCATTGTGGCTTGTGCGTCGTCGCCGCATTATCAAAATACAGCGCGCTGGGGTAATGGGTAAAAAAAGGAAAATCAGAACGAAACACCGACACGTATCAATTCACTCTTCATCGAAATTGCGTTGCAGTGTATCATGTTACAAAACCACATAAAAACACACGCATAACCAGAGTTTAGAACAACAATGAAAATCATCTCATTTAATATCAACGGAGTGCGCGCTCGCCTTGCACAATTACAGTCGGTTATTGATTTGCACCAGCCAGATATCATCGGTCTGCAAGAAATCAAAGTCGATAATGCTCAGTTCCCAGTTGATGATATTAAAGCCATGGGTTATGACGTGGTATATCACGGTCAAAAAGCACACTATGGCGTAGCGATCTTATCCAAACTCAGTATCAAACAAGTCCAATACGGCTTGCCAACAGATAACGAAGACAAACAGAAACGTTTGATTGCCGTAACGATCGAAAATGATCAAGGCGAAGACGTTACGATTTACAACGGCTATTTTCCTCAAGGTGAAAACATCAACCATGCAACCAAATTCCCATATAAAGTTGAGTTTTACAAAGATTTAACGGAGCATCTATATCAAGCACACACATCAGATGAACACATCATTGTCATGGGTGATATTAATATTTCGCCACTTGATTTAGACATCGGCATTGGTGAACCGAATCAAAAACGTTGGCTAAAAACCGGTAAATGCTCTTTCCAACCGGTAGAACGCGAAATGCTCGCAACTCTGCAAGATTTTGGTTTGGTCGATACATTCCGCGCACTATATCCAACTAAGACCGAGCGCTATTCTTGGTTTGATTATCGTTCAAAAGGCTTTGTCGACAACCGAGGTCTGCGTATTGACGTGATATTGGCCACGCCATCTTTGGCGCAAAAATGCATCGAATCTGAAATATGTTATGTCTCTAGGGGGTTAGATAAGCCATCTGACCATGCACCTATTTTTGCAGAGTTCAAATAAATCATGACATGGGTTGCCTTAGCTGGATTTATTACGCTCTATGTCTGGAATATCCGCCACATTGATTGGCAAAAATTTCGCCAAACTCCTTTTTTGCAACATCTGGTATTTGGGGCGGGTGCTTCTATATTTATATTGTGGCTGTTTCGTGCCGGGATCTACGAAGGCTTAGACGTGCATTTTTTGTGGTTGTCTGCACTGACGTTGACATTGGGCTTTCGCTACGCATTATTCATTGGGGGAATCGCATTGTTTGCAACCACTCTTGTAGGAAAAGAGAGCTGGGATATGCTTGGTGCAAATGGTTTGCTCGGGGTTGCCCTGCCGATTGCCTTGACCTACGCTATATACTCTTTTAGCTTTCACCGGGTACCACGTCATTTATTTGTGTATGTTTTTATCAATGCGTTTTTCCCCGGTGCATTGATGATTGCCTTAAAGATGTTTTTCTTAGGCGGTTTTTATGTGTTGGATGGCGTGCATACCTGGCAAATCGTCAATGACAACTTCTTGGTATTGATCCCATTATTGTTGTTTCCAGAAGCCATGCTCAATGGTATGACCATGACATTACTCATTATTTACAGGCCTCATTGGGTCAAAACATTCAAAGACGACCATTATTTTGACCAAAAAAAATAAGCTATTTACGCCTTTAAAGAATATCCTCTAAGCCTGCTAGATCTAATTTACCGGCGAGAAGTTCAGATTTGTCGATGCCAGTTAACTCATGCGGAAATACGACCCACTCCGACGTTTCGGTCATGTAATAATCAGGCAAAAGCTGGGTTTTGTTATTTGCTGGTTTGTACCAGGGACAGGCAACTTTGATTTGTTCAGGCGTGTTTTTGCGCATCTGCGTTTGAATTTGATTAATAAGCGCTTCGACGCTCCGACCAGAATCAAAGATATCGTCGACAATGAGTAAAGAGTGTTCAGCATTTGCGTTTTCGATGAGATAGTGCAGACCGTGTACTTTAATTTCACGCGCTTGTTGCCCAATGCCATAGTAAGATGATGTGCGAACCGCAATGTGATCGGTCATGATATTTTTGTATTCAAAATACTCTTGCACTGCGATGCCAATCGGTGCACCACCACGCCAAATACCCACTATAAAATCAGGCACAAACCCACTTTGATATACTTGGTGAGCTAAACGAAATGAATCTTGTAGAAGCGCTTGTGCCGAAATGTACACTTTATCTGTCATAATGATTTCACGTTATTTTTGATTTACACAAATTATACTGTGGGTTAACCAAAGGCTCAAATTATTCACTAGCCAAAGCTTCAGAAGGCTGTACTTTAAGGGCGCGAATACTGGGCAAAATGGTAGCAATCAAGCAGAGTCCGACCGCGCCCAAAATGACTTTAGCCACATCAGAGAAGTGCAAAATATACGGGACCGGATCGCCATCGACCGCAAGGCTTATTGGTGCATCCATAGCCAGTAATAACGGGTTCATACTATAAACCACCACTATACCAAGTACGCAACCTAATAATGTGCCTTTAAGTGCGTTAGTGAGTCCCGTGAATATAAAAATGAGCATAATCGCTCGATTGGGCATACCTTGAGTACGCAATATGGCAATATCACTGTGTTTTTCATTGACCAGCATAACCAATGCGGCAATGATGTTAAATGCTGCAATTGCAATGATGAGACTTAGCATCATGCTCATGAGATTTTTCTCCATCCGCACCGCATCAAAAAACGCCCCCTCACGTTCGCGCCAAGTGCTGTAATGCATTCCTGCCAAAAAACGGCTGACTTCAGCCAAAGCAAACGCATCAGTCAAAAACAAACGCTGGGTAGTGGGAGCGTTGCGGGAAAATTTTTGCACACTCGACAATGGCATAAAGACCATGTAGTCATCGGCATTCGTGAGCATTTGATAAACAGCTTGAACAGTGATCAAACGTTGCAATGGGATCCGCCCAAACGGGGTGTAACGACTTTGACTGGGCACGATAATACGCAGTTGATCGCCCACGGTCACATTGAGTTGTCTAGCCAATGCCGCCCCCAAAACAATATGGTAATCACTGGCGAAGTCAGAAAAATTTCCAGCAACAATATACCTATCTAGTTCAATCTCATTTTTTAGCACTTGTGTCGCCATCCCTTGCAGCACAATCGGAGCAATATCTTGTGGCGTTTGGACTAAGGCTTGAGCTTCATGGTATAAACTTTGTGAGCGCAGAATTGATGGGGGCAGTTGCAGTGGTTCTTCTGATTCAATTAAGATATGAGGAACCAAGTTGAGCATACGATCTTTTAGCTGCCCTTCCAGGCCACTCATCACCGCCATGACCACGACCAAAGACATCACACCAAGGGTCAAACCCAATACTGAAAAGAAATTAACAAAAGCCAAAAATTTAGGTGTGGAACGGGCGTGCTTATGCTGACGAGCTACTTTGGCATAGCGCATTCCGATGAAAAAACTCGCGAAAAATCCAGCTTGTGACACATTAGACATAGAGGTATAGAATTCTGCGTTGATCGTAGTAGCAATATGATTTTTAAGGCATAATAAGCCATTATCGGTTGTTTAGCGAGAAAACTATGTCTGAGTTATCACAAAAACAAGAAGACGGTACCGCATTATTATCTATTCTATATAGTCGGATCCGCTAGGAAGACTAAGAAGCACTCGTCCGTGCAACCATGCATATGCAATCTGAACAACTGAGACATCGACAACAAGCAAATTAATCATACATGAGTTCATTTTTATCTATTACCTTACCCGATGAGTTAGGTGTCGGCAAACTTCCCCCTCACTTAGGATGGGGCGAATTATACGGAGCAAGTAAGGCACTTGCCATCGCTCACGCCCTTGAAGTTGAACAGCGCCCAATCGTCATTTTAACGCCAACGATGAACAGTGCGGTACGCTTGGCAACTGAGATCCCGATCTTTGCCAAATCAAAAATACACATTCAGATTTTTCCTGATTGGGAAACTTTGCCGTATGACCATTTTTCTCCGCATCAAGATATCGTTTCACAACGGCTTGAAACATTATACGAACTGACGCAAGGCAATATTCAATGCATTATTGTACCAATGAAAACGGCACTGCAACGCCTCGCGCCAACTGACTACCTAGCGCACTATGCGTTATACCTCAAGCGCGGACAAACCTTAGATGTGAACGCATTTCGCCTGCAACTCGAACAAGCAGGTTATTTGCATGTATCACAAGTGATGAGTCACAGTGAATTCAGTGTCCGAGGCTCAATCATTGACTTATTCCCAATGGGTTCTGATAAACCATTTCGGGTGGATTTGTTTGATGATGAAATTGACTCTATTCGCTTTTTTAATACCTCTGACCAGCGTTCTGGCGAAGCAGTTGATGAAATTAAACTCTTACCAGCCAGAGAGTTTCCAACTGATAGCAATGCTTTAACCTTATTTCGTCAACAGTATCTCGAATTATTCCCTGATTACACGGGCAAAGATTCGGCGTTTACGCAAATTACCAAAGGCATGATGCCTGGAGGCGTGGAATACTATTTGCCTTTATTTTTTGGTACAACGTCCACGTTGTTTGATTATCTTCCCAAGCAAACTCTGTTGATGTTAGATGAAGATCTAGATAGTGCGGCACAGCGCTTTTGGCAAGATTTATCTCATCGCTATGAGCAGTATCGCTACAATGTAGAGCGTCCCTTGCTCGCACCAGAGCAACTGTATTTGGATAAAAATACTTGCTTTGGGCTGTTCAAGGCTTTTGCTCGAATCAGCCTCAGTGAGAGCAAAACTGCCAGTAAAGGGAGTCGAGAAAATTTTGGCTGTTTACCTGTGCCTGAAATCGCCGTCGATGGCAGCAAAAAAATCCCGTTTATGGCCTTGGACAACTTTATTAAAAGTTGTCCGGCCAGCACGCGGGTTGTGTTCTGTGCAGAAACCCAAGGCCGTAAAGAAAACCTACTGCAACTGCTCAAAAAAACCTCTTTAAAACCGGTGAGCATAGCGCATTTTAGTGAAGCATTTTCATGTTCCAGCCTTGTCAGTATTATGGTGGGCAGAGTTGAGCATTCATTTATCTATAAAGATGCGCACGAAACTTTAGTCTTTATCACCGAAACCCAACTACTCGGCCATCAAATCACTATGAAGCGGCGACGCGACCAGCGTCAAGCGACGGATGAAGGCGCGATCATTCGCAACCTCGCGGAACTCAGTGCGGGGCAACCCATTGTGCATATTGATCACGGAGTGGGACGATTTATCGGACTCGAAATCATTGCTGCAGGTGACGTAGAAACCGAGTTTATGGCCATTGAGTATGCCAAAGGAGCCAAACTCTACGTACCGGTCGCTTCATTGCACGCCATATCACGATACAGCGGTGGTGATCCAGAACATGCTCCATTACATGCTCTTGGCTCAGATGCATGGTCAAAAGCCAAAGAAAAAGCCGCTAAAAAAGTGCGCGATGTCGCCGCAGAATTGCTGAATGTGTATGCGCAGCGCGCCGCCAAACCAGGCTATGCACATGGCATTGATTGGGATGCTTATCAGCAATTTGCCAATAGCTTTCCTTATGATGAAACCCCAGATCAAGCCCAAGCCATTGCAGCAGTATTAAATGATATGGGGAGTGCCTCAACCATGGATCGCTTAGTGTGTGGGGATGTGGGCTTTGGTAAAACCGAAGTTGCCATGCGTGCAGCGTTTATCGCCGCGCATCAAGGCAAGCAAGTCGCAATACTTGTACCGACGACCCTACTTGCCCAACAGCACTTTGAAAAATTTCATCTGTGGGAGTTCCTATAAAACTAAAAGGATGCCCAGTAAGAAGCTCTCCAAGATCTCTTCTAGCATCAAGATTATTTGGATCTTTTGCAAGATCACCGCGCTATTGGGCGAGGCCATTGTAGGTAATGACAAGGTAGATAACGACAAGGTAAATAATGTGGCGAAGATGATGAATAGGGTTTTAATTTGTTTCACGTAAATTGGGCTTCCCATCGAGCGTTATTGGCTATTGCGTTGCCAATGATCTTATCAAATATTACGGTGCCTTTGTTAGGTTTAGTTGATACGGCTGTGGTGGGGCATTTGTCGGATGCTTATTATTTGGGCGGAGTAGCCGTTGGCTCGACGATTATTGGCTTTATTTATTCGCTGGCGGGCTTTTTGCG
>JALRKK010000055.1 GCA_023268935.1 Glaciecola sp. | reverse complement strand
GTGGGTGATATTGCGAATTTGGAATATTCACCTAACGACAAAAAAGACTTAGCTCTTTTGAAATCTTTTAAAGAACAAGGGATCCCAACGGTAGCGTTATTCATCACTGGCCGGCCATTATGGGTCAACAGCGAACTTAATGCATCGGATGCGTTTGTTGCGGTTTGGCTACCTGGCTCAGAGGGTGAAGGCATTGCTGATGTGATTTTGCGTGATGCTGAAAACAACGTGCAAAATGATTTTGTCGGTAAACTATCATTCTCTTGGCCAAAAGATCCCAACCAAATTGTCAATGTGGGTGATGCGAATTATGACCCATTATTCCCATATGGCTTTGGCTTGACCTATTCTGATATGGATACACTTGGTGATAATCTATCTGAAACTGTTGCAACTCAAGTCCAAGCAAATGATTTGGTGTTCTATAATCGCTCCACACAGTCACCTTGGACCAAAACTTTGGTATCGGCATTTGATACCGCACCCATTACTGCAAGCACGCAGTCAATAGGTGTGGTCAGTTATCGTACGCAAGACCGTGAAGTACAAGAAGATTCTTTCTCTTTGAGTACTCAAGGTGGTGCTTATGCTGGTGTTCGATTTGCAGGTAATGGTACGGCTCAAGACTTCTCAGCATCGTTTACAACCGATAAAGTACTTAGCATGCTGGTAAACGTATCCATGGCCCCTAACGCGCCTTTATTGCTCGGTATGAACTGTGGTTCTGTCAGCGATTGTCAGACGGTTGTGGACATTGCTCCTACCTTGTCTGAATTGCCGCAAAACTCATGGCAACGTATCAATGTGCCAGCACAATGCTGGAGTGATTTAGGCGTAGACTATAGCAAGTTGTCTGAAGGCTTGAGTATGATTACTGCGGGTGAGATGCAAGTCAGCTTCTCTGATATTGGTTTTACAGATAACATTGAAGGAACAGTGCTTACTTGTCCCCAACCTCAGTAAGCTTTATCAGCAAGTGCTATTGCGTAGGGATGCGCAATAGCCATTTTCTCTAGAACTATCGTTCACACCTGTTTCTCTGGCTCTTTCCCCTAACAATAATCTCAGATATTACCCTCTTCATCACATTTAATTTTATTTGAATACTATCGTTTCATTCATTCTATATATGCACTTAGCGTAAAACCTACCATCGCGGCCTGTCCTACTGTCAATAGTCATTCTTTGTTACTATCGTGAATTACGGTACACAAATCTTGGACAAAAAAAGCCCTTGCTTTTGAGCAAGGGCTTTAATCTTTGTCGTTGAATGCTATAGGTTATTAATTCGAACACCTACTGCATAACGCGGGCCGTATTGACCAGCAAACAAGAACTGCTCTTCAAAACGACCGAAGTGCTGTTCTGTCTCATTCGTCAAGTTAATACCTTCAGCAAATACAGTGATGTTTTCAGTAACATCATAGTTAATGCTGATATCCCATTGACCATACTCTTTTGCAAATTGAGGCGGAACATCCAAAGTACCTTGAGATTGACCTTGACCAATCAGATACTCCTCACGCCAAGCATAGGTTAAACGAACCGATAACACATCGTCTTCATAGAACGCAGTAAAGTTTGCTGAATCACTTAATCCAGGCAATACTTTTTGAGCAGCTAAAATGTAAGGATTATACTTTACATCACCATCAACAAACGTGGCATTGGTTGAGATACCAAGACCCGAGTCGCCAAATACGTGTTGTAATGCAATTTCAACACCGTTGGTTTCACGTTCATCAACGTTCTCAGGTGAGCTTAAACGCCAAGTGATGAGGGGATCGGATGAAGGATCAGGCTCAATTGCCCCGCTTGCGTTCGCAAATCCACTCGCAACTAGCTCGTTAAAGATAGCTGAATCGGTGGCTTGTTCACCGCGGCCAGTAATCGCAGCAGCTGCATCATTCCAACGTTGACCCAAATAGATATCGTGTAAACCATCGATTTGTACGTCTACTGTTGACGTCTCAATCCAATCATCTACTGACTTCCAGAAACCGCCAACCGCTACGTAACTAGCATCGTCGTAATAGTATTCTAGAGTCAAATCAATATTGGTAGATTGGAACGGCAACAAGTTTGTGTTACCACGGCCACCGGTGCGAGCACCGATTTTTGGGCTACCCGATAAAGATAAACCACCTAATAATGAACCTAAAGGCGCACGAGTAATGGTTTTACCAGCAGAGAAACGACCTACCAAGTCATCACTTAGATCCACTTTAATATCTAAATTAGGGAGTAATAAGTCATAACCACCGGCATTAGATACTTCTTGAATGCCTGCAAAGTCAGTAATCCATTCAGATGGCGCTACCCAGTTCACTTGGCGAGCAATGTTACTTTGTGATGGACTAATGACATCCGTCTCTTCATAACGCAAGCCAGCATTTAAGACAACGTAATAATCTGATACATCAAACTCCCATGTGGTATTGATGTACGCACTGATTGTTTCTTCTTCCACAGATGACGTTGTGTTGGTTGTGTAGTACGGATCAATGACATACTCATTATCACCCACAAACTCTGCAGTAATGTTTGCTAATTGACGAGCTAAAGCTTCATCATAATCAAATGTCCAGTAATAGTTAGGGCTCAATGAAGCACCACCACCCGCGAATTGATCTAGCAAACCAGAGGTTGAGTTGAGTGTAAACATACTGTCTGGGAAAATTTGCGTATAGCTTGGTAAGAAACCAGGGCCACCACGTAAACCAGACCACCCACTTGTGCCCGTAAGAACCTGTTTAGTGTAGCTTGCACCCGCTAAAATCTTAGTTAAAGCAGGGGCAAAATCATACTCAGGTAGATACTCAAAGCGCAACTGAGCTTGTTCAATTTCTGACTCACCTGGTGAGTGAATGAACTGACTAAAGTTCGAATCAATCTCTGAGGCCAATAATTGATTTGTACCATTATTCCACATGACGTTAAACTGTGGAATATCGCCAGTTAAGTATGAATACTCTTTGTAGTCTAACGCTGCAGACCCAAGAATAATCTGACCTGAGCTGCGCAAACCTGGATCCGCACCATTATCAATGGTGATATACGAATCGTGGTAATCAAACTCAATGTTCAGTGCATCAGATGCCGCAAAATCAACATTGAAACCAAACGAACGCATCTCAAACTCTGTGGTATCACGAGTGGCCGTAAAGGACCCATCGTCTCCAGAGATATTTGCGTATAGAGCCGTACCGTTTTCATCAAGCTGATAGGAGTTGATGTTAGAACCGAAGTTATTCCATATACCCCAACCAATAGCGTTGCGACCTGTGGTGACTTTACTGATGGTGTAATCAGAGGTTAATACAAGGTCATCAGTTGCGGCAAATTGGAACGTAAATTGAGAGTTTTCGCGGTTACGCGAGATATTCTCAATCCCGTAGTTCATGTCCTTCGGAAAGAAGTGGGCAGCAGTAGGCTGCAACACACCATCCAGATCCGGTGCCATGAAATTCTTAACCAGTTCGCCATTTGCATCAACAGGGCGCGCATCAATCGCGTCATCACCGTCTAGGTTAGGTAAGGACTGATTAGCTTGCCAACCTTGAATACCTGCTGTTTGTTTTTGAAAATCACGACGCGCACTGGAAAACGTTGCCGCAAAACCAATGCGATCATCGGCAAACGTCTGACTCCATAGCGCAGCAATTTCAGGGATATAGTCATCACCTTCCACATTTGAACTGTCATGGTTCATTTTGGCGGTTACCGAATACTGCAATCCAGGTTGTGACAGCGGTTTCGCTGTCACAATATTAACTGTAGCACCCAGACCACCCGAAGGTAGATCTGCGCGTGCCGTCTTATAAAGCTCAAGTGCACTGACACCTTCAGACGCTAAGTTCTCAAAGTTGAACGAACGAGAAAAGCCCGTCGTTGGCATTTGGCGACCATTCAATGTCACAAGGTTAAATTCAGGACCAAAACCACGTACAGTGATCTGGCTACCTTCGCCGTTAGCTCGGCTGACGGATACACCTGTGATACGTTGAAGCGATTCAGCTAAGTTTGTATCGGGAAATTTACCCATTTCTTCAGCCACAATCGCGTCAACAACGCCCTGATTGTCACGTTTGATATCAGCAGAACGAATCAAGCTTCCCTTGATGCCTTTTACTGAAATGACTTCAACGTTGTCATCGCTACTTGCATCTTCTTGCGCCACAACTGGTAGCGCGAGAGACGCGCCCATCAACATTGCAATTGATGCGGCGAGTTTAGTTTGTGTAAATGTATTATTTTTCATCATTTGTACTCTCTATGCTCCAGTTATTACTCAGAATCAGTAACAACGATATTTTTCACGATCACTGGTGCATCCCGTGTATCAACGTACATCAGTAACGAGCTGTAATTATTTGCCGCATCTTGTGCAGGCACAGTTATGGTGTAAGTATTTTCATCAACACCACTTACCGTTACAGTGCCTGCGTCGAAGGCAGGGTTTACATCAGGATATGGAGCTTTTTCAAAACGGAAGCGCACGTCAGCAGGAGTGCCATCGCCTGGTATGGCTCCAGTAAATGTAATTGTGCCACCCGTTGCAAAGTTAAATGGATACAAATCCGCATTATCGTTTGCAAAACCAGCCCATTCTACTGCTGCAGCAGGAACTGTATAAGTGTCACCATCTTTTACTGCACCTGAATCCGCAAATGGTTGCATGACAGCAGTTGCAACTGCTTCACCAGCCGCAGGGTTCTCTGACACAACAATATTTGTAATGATTACAGGCGTATCGCGTGTATCTACATACATCAATAATGAGCTGTAGTTTTCTTCTGCAGGGCGTGCCTCTACATTAATTGTGTAAGTTGTTGCGGTTGTCGTACTGACCGAAACAGAACCCGCATCAAACGCAGGATTTACATCAGGGTACGGTGCGTTTTCGAAACGGAAACGTACGTCAGCCTGTGCTCCACCCTCAGGCAGAGCAGCTGTAAATGTTATGGTACCGCCATTTGCAAAGTTGAACGGATATAAATCTGCATTATCGTTTGCAAATCCAGCCCATTCCACTGCCGCTGCAGGAACGGTATAAGTATCACCGTCCTTCACAGCACCTGAATCCGCAAATGGTTGCATTACTGCGCTCGCTGCTGACACCGTTGCTTCAGCTTCTGTCACTACTATATTTGTAATAGTGACTGGAGCATCACGAGTGTCTACATACATCAACAATGATCTGTAGTTTTCATCTGCTGGACGAGCTTCTACCGTAATGGTATACGAAGTCGGAGTTGATGCATCAACAGTCACGCTACCAGCGTTAAACGCTGGGTTGACGTCAGGATAGGGTGCATTTTCGAAACGGAAACGAACATCTGCAGCAGCACCACCCTCTGGGATAGAAGCAGTAAATGTAATTGTTCCGCCATTTGCAAAGTTGAACGGATATAAATCTGCATTATCGTTAGCAAATCCAG
>JALRKK010000030.1 GCA_023268935.1 Glaciecola sp. | reverse complement strand
GATGTTCCGTAATCAAATCCACAAATCATCTAATATTTACCTGTTATCGCTAATAGAAAAGGGCCGCGGACGATAACAGAAAGATTCAAAAGTATCAAAACTATCGGGACACAACTTAAACATAGAAAGCTTACGCTTAATAACAGAAAATTGCAGGCCTGCAACATACTAGAAATACAATCTAAGCAATAATCCGCATTACGTAAGACTCAGGAGATAAAGGATGCACCTTTCATTACAGGCTAAAATAACTTTTCAGTCCATTATTGTGGCTATAATTGTCGCTCTTGGCGTCGGCGGTGTATCTTTTTACGCTTTTAAATCCGACAGTGATACTCGCATAAAATCAGAAGCTAGCTCCCAAGCTAATGCCATTTCCACTTACATTAACAGCTGGTCTGATGATCGCATCGGTACTATGCAGGCCGTTAAACAAAAAATAGAAGCGTCCTTACGAGAAAACCCTGAGGTAAACGAAAAAGATATTCTTAATATATTGCAACAAGCACAAACAAGCTTGCAGTTTGGCTTGACCTTTTTAGGCTTAGAAAATGGCGCAATGTATCGCCACGACCCATCGTTAAATAGCGCTGACTATGACCCTCGTAAGCGAAGGTAACGATTTTTTCTGCGCCATCACGGGTAATTTTACTTTTTGCTTCCGCTTCAGTGCCGTCGTCAGATACGATTTGACCTAGGCCTGAATACATGCCCTGAGTATTTTCGCGAACCGTAATAATGTCGATATCATCATAACGTGCTTTGGTGCCTTTGAAAGACAATACGGGACGAACGTTCGCATACAATTGGAACTGTTTGCGTAAGCTCACGTTGATTGAAGTAAAGCCTTCACCAACTGGCGTCGTTAGAGGGCCTTTCAACGCAACTTTGTTCTTTGCAATCAAATCAAGGGTTTCTTGAGGAAGTAATTCACCGTGGTTCTCTAATGCCATAAGGCCTGCATCGGCGTAGTCATAGGCAAAATCACAGCCGACTTTGTCCAAAATTTGGATGGCTGAATCAATAATATCCGGTCCAATACCGTCTCCACGAATGACGGTAATTCGTTGTTGTGTCATGAAAATTCCTTTGATAGAAATGGATGTGTCGTTAAGTTTAGATATTTTAACGTAGCCACATGCCAATCTCTACTAAAATAAATAAATGTGGACTATAGTTGTATTGAATTTACTGAACTTTTGACTATTTCGTAACACGGCTCATAAGCCTTGCCGGGGAGTTTCATCCTACCTTGAGCAATAAACTGTTCTAATAGTTGCTCGACCATGGTGATAAGTTCTGGGTCGCCAGTTAATTTGAACTTTCCTTTTTCGGCAATGTGAGCGATGGTATCAGCTTTGATGTTACCTGCGACAATCCCCGAAAACACCTTGCGTAAGTTTGCTGCTAAATCAGCTGAAGACTGGTCTCGATGTAAGTGTAAATTGGCCATGTTTTCATGTGTGGGAACGAAAGGAATTTGAAATTCAGGCTCAATTTGCAGTGACCAATTAAAACTAAACGCATCACCGTTTTGAAGGCGTTGATTGCGAATAACTTCACGTTGGTTATTGATATGTTGTGCAACCGCCTTTGCATCATCGACGATAATTCGATATTTTTGTGTGGCTTCTATACCTAATGTCGCTTCTACGAAGGCATTAATCGCTTCAAAATAATCTGAACTTTCTTTTGGCCCGGTTAAGATCAAAGGCACTTGTTGCGATTGGTTTTTAGAATGCAGCAAGATACCTAATAAATACAATAACTCTTCTGCGGTGCCGACCCCACCCGGAAATACGACAATGGCATGACCAAAACGCACAAAGGCTTCTAAGCGTTTTTCAATATCAGGTAAAATCACAAGTTTGTTGACAATGGCGTTAGGTGGTTCAGCAGCAATAATGCTCGGCTCAGTCAATCCCACATAACGTCCATTTTTGATCCGTTGTTTGGCGTGTCCAATCGCGGCGCCTTTCATTGGCCCTTTCATTGCGCCTGGTCCACATCCCGTGCAAATATCGAATCCTCTGAGACCAAGTTGATAGCCCACCTCTTTGGTGTATTGATACTCGATGTGTTCAATTGAATGCCCACCCCAACATACTACCGTGTTGATGCCATCGTTATTTTCAAGTGCGTTCGCATGGCGCAGCATATCAAAAACCATATCGGTTGCAGCAGAACCGCTGCATGATTCCGTGCTGTGATTCGGGTAAATACTTTCGACGTACAACAAATCTCGCATCACGGCGAATACATGTTCATGCACACCAGAAATTAATTTACCGTCGACAAACACTTCTTGCGGAGGGTTGAGTAATTCGATTTTGACTCCGCGTTCGCGACGAATGAGATCAATGGCAAATGATTTATGCTTGTCCAGCATACTGGTCATATCATCGGTTTCGGCGCCGCTGTTGAGCACCGCTAACACACAGTTACGGAACAAATGATAGTGCTTGGTGTTGGTATGGTCGGTAATCAACGCCATTTCATTTTGCGATAATTGGCTCATCCAACCGACAGGGCTAAGTTGTACTGGATTTTGGGTCAAAACGTTTGTCCTTGCTTTTGTTCGTATATTTTATATATCGGTTTATTTGAAAAAAGGTCAAGACCCAAACGCTCACTGTCTTAGCAGTCTCCAATCTCCATAACACGTTTCAAAGTTACTGCGAAACGGATTAATATCTAAGCCACCACGTCTGGTGTATCGTGCGTAGACGGTTAACTGAGAAACCCCTGTTTGCTGTAACATGTCGGTAAAGATGCGCTCAACACATTGTTCGTGAAACTCGCTGTGTTCACGAAAAGAGACAATATACCTCAACAGGGATTCAGAGCATATTTTGGGGCCAGTATATTTGATAAATACCGTTGCCCAATCAGGTTGGTCGGTCACCAAACAGTTCGACTTCAGTAAGTTAGAATAGAGCTGTTGTGTGACAACTTCATGACTGGAATTTTTTAACAATGACGGGTTGGGTTGGTAATCTTTAATCTGAATGTCTTGTTCATCTATACATTGCCAATCCGTTGTGACGAATTGCTCATTATAAAATTGCTCAGGACGAATGATGTCTACTTTTACGCACTCGCCAGCACATTGGCTTAAGTCCTTTTGTAACGTTGCAGACAACGAATCATGATCACTAAATACGGTTTGGTTGAGGCTGTTTAAGTAGAGTTTAAATGACTTGGATTCAATAATATTAGGACTCGTCACCGGCACAAAACAACGCATTACAGCGACTTGTGGTAGTCCTTTGGGGTTAAGCCAAGATAATTCGTAACCGTTCCAGATATCTTCGCCAGTAAAGGGCAAATTTTGTTCATTTATACCGATTTGCTGACGATTGAGTGATCGTGGCACTGGCTGTAAAAGTTCAGGCGAATACTGGGATTGATACGTTACGGCATTGCCCAAGGTCAAAGACTTAATACTTTGTGAATTGGCATAAAGTGATTTATCTGTCATAGTTTTACGTAAATAACTTTTCTATTTTAAACATTATTATGAATGTTTTCTGGCAAGATTTCATCAAACAGTATCAATCTCAGCACGAATGCATGGTAGAGTTTGACGCACAGTGGCCATCCCCTTGTTTAGTTGACCCAGATAATATTACAAAAGATCTTTGGGTTAAGTGGCAACCAGTCTCTCGTCAGAGTGATGCATCCGCTAACCTAAAGCACCTCGGCACCGCTTTAGAAATCCAAATTCCCGATACCATAGAATGCTTTTACTGTGCTTATTATGCCGATCATCTCTCCGTGAATTTTGATGGTAGAGTGATGACTCTACTGCAAATATGGAATGAAGAAGACTTTGCGCGCTTACAAGAGAATATTATTGGCCACGTCTTAATGAAAAGAAGACTCAAACAACCCGATACAATTTTTATTGGGGTGACTGATGACGACGAAGAATTGATTTCCATCATACCGTCATCTGGTGAAGTCGTCTTTGAATACGTGGGGCGTACGCCACATCGAATCGTCGCCAATAGCTTGCAAGAGTTTATTGGTTATTTGACAGTTGCTTAACCATAAAACGCAAGGATTCGACTTGCTCATGTAATGTTTGAATATGCTCTTGCTGGTTTGCACAACGCTTTTCTAGTTCTACTACTCTATCTGTAAGACTTGGCGCTGTTATGGGGGCAGATTCATGAGGTTGGTTAGCTTGGAAAGCTTTTAACCCTGAGATGATGTCAGGTAATGGTGCTTTTTGCGTTAATTTCGCTTTGATTAGACCAACGGTTGGCGTGATCCCTTTATCCGTAAGGGTCTGACATATTTTGGTAATTTCACTCATTTTTAAGTATTTTCCCTAAATTATCGTCAATATGAACAAGGATTATATATAAAACATATACTAATCAATAACTTATATTTGGCATTGAAATTGAATGGATTGGCATCTCATCACTTTATTATACTAGGAAGCTAACATGCACACTATCAAAAAAATCGCACTCACTTTCCCATTACTCTTGACCCTTTCTGGATGCGTAATCGCTATTGATGCAGATAAGCGTAGTGAATGGGATACCCAACATAGCCAGTGGGAAGCTCGCGAACAAAATAATCGGCAGCACATTCAATCTCTCCAACTAGGGATATCATTCGCAGACATCACTGAGAAGATGGGAATCGCAGATTTTAATGAGCTGTCGATAAAGGGCTCTGAACAATATCAAATCTTATACTATCGAACTCAGCGAAAACAGCAAGACGGCATTACGACAAAAGACGAATGCACTCCATTGATTTTCAAAGATAATTCTCTTATTGGTTGGGGGCAAGACTATCTAAAATCGATGCAGCTGCCTTAATTATTTCTGTTTAATAATTGAACTTTACTTGCCTTTATAGCACTAAAGCTCTATAAATCTTTACACAAAATTTACAAACAGCTTCGCGTAATGGCTTATGGAGAAACGCTTATGGAGTATTCAACAGCAGTAGACTATTCAGAAAACGATATTGATTTTGAAATTAAACACCTAAGCGCAGTTGACATAAAGGTCGCTGCGTCCATTCTGTACAATGCTTACTTTGATGACCCTTTGTTCTCCAAGATTTTTAAAGTAGACCAAGAAGGCTATGAGATGCGCTTGCGCAGCGCTATCCGCGAAGAACTAAATGCGTTTTGGGAAGCTAAACAACCAATGTTAGGCGTCTACCGGGATGGTTCTTTAGTTGCTGTCACGTGTTTACTTACTCCAAATCCTGACTTTGGTCATGGTCGTTATTGGCATTGGCGCTTACGCATGTTGATGACAGCGGGTTTTCTTGGTACGCAACAATTATTACACAAAGAGAAACTAGTCAGGGCTGAATTACCCACTCAGGATTGTCACATGATTTCGTTCATCGGGGTGCATCCGCAACATCAAGATCAAGGTCTTGGTCATATTTTGTTGGCAGGTATCAATGAAATTGTATCTTCTACAGAAGGTTCAAATGGAGTTGGCGTGTTTGTTACATTAGACAAATGCCTATCTTTTTTTAACTCTGGTGGTTTTACGTTTATTAAAAAGTTATCCACTGAAAACATTTCGGGTCAAATAATGTATAAGTCGATTTAGCTTTTCCGAGGTAATGGCTTACTTTATCTGTAGGAAATATCTCACAATAATGTAAGCCATCGATAGCTATTTTTATCCACAGTCTTCTCACAGTTTATCCCAAACCCCTGTTATTACGGTACTTTAGTTGAGGTCACAACAAAAAAATCGTGTTTATACACAGCATGATTAAAAATATTTTCCTGAAATCATGGTTTAGTTGCGTAATATTTAACTTGTCACAAGGAAACAACGACGAAGTCAGGAAGACATTGTTAAGTTAATGGACATGGCATTTGCCAAAGCTTGATAGGATATCAAGCGATATCAGGAATAAAGGAAAGGGACATTGGTTGGCAACAACCAAACAGGAATAACTTCAGGAAGGAAGTAGGTTGCAGTATGGATGTGCAGCTTCGTACTGGAGACATGGAAAGGGACCCGTGGATGGATTCGCGGCCAGCTTAGGATGAGTTGGATTAGAAGGAAAGGGGCGTATACGGATGTTAATCGGGATGATTATAGTTGCAATGGAACGCTGAGAAGGAAGCTCGAAATAATGAGGCGATAGTCAATAGGCTATCGCCTTTTCTTTTGTATTAAATTAATCTGGCTCTCTAAAAACCGGTATATCTATACGTATCAAGCGTTGCTTTTTTATGGTTATGACCCCTTCATAAGCCACATCGGGTGCCGTAGTAAAACTCATCATGTAATCAATTTCTCCGCTGTGCTGACCTAGCAGATGAATTTTATGGCGATGAATACTGACAAATATCAGTTCGTGTTTTTTGCAATATTGCTGAGCCACAGTCCTTGCTATCTCTGCATTAGCTCGGATCCGCCAAAAGCCAATCGCAATGCAGATGAGTGATACCGAAACCAAGATGTCTAAAAGTGTCATGACGCGGTGGTAATCTGTTTGATACGCTGTGATAAACCTGTTGTGTCCCGCGTGTCGTGAATCAATGACAACAAATGCATGCGTGTCTGAGGTAACTGCACTAGATCTTGATACAACCCCATTACAAAGTCATCATCATACGACAGTAAATGCGGAATAAAACGATGTAATACAGCCGTATCTTGCAGTGCTGCAAAGTTCCGAGCCGCAATCACGAGTAATAATTCAGATGGCACATCGGCTTGACTACAGATGAAACGTACAGTTTCAGTTTGAATGGCAATGTCAGCTTGACTCAAAGCACGTAAATAACTAGCAAGAAGACCAAAATCAATCTGATTCGATTTGACCAGTACTTCGATTTCTTTTTTGATATGCACTGCCAATGGTTTGTTTATCGCATAATGTTCAAAACTTTCGAGCAAAGATATGGTGACAGCTCTTGGCATCACTGACCAATTATTGAGTAAATGAACTTGAATATTGCCTTCATTACAACGACTGGCGATTTCAGCCAAACCCTGCACCGGGAGAGTCTGCCAATCTTGAGTGCTTGGAGATTGTATGTAATCTATACAAGGTGCTAAATATGGACTGGCGGGTTGAATTAAGATTTTTTTTGCAAAAGCATGAAAATCTGCGAGCTGCTTCTGATTAGGAGTAAAGGTAAAGGGATTGTCGCCAAGTTGCCCGTTTTGTTGGACCGTGTTTTGTAACTGTGCGCCAAGCGCTTGGATGACTTTTTCTAAAAACGAATTGCGAGCGGCTTGATTTAGCAAACCACGCTCATCTAATGGAAGCTTAATGAACCAAATGTAATGCTGGCCAGACTGCCAAAAAATACAGCCAAACCACATATGCTGTTGTCTAGGAAAGGGGACAGGCTGCTTTTGATACTCGATATCGACAAATGTTTGAGCGGATAGTTCGCGGTATCCACGTCCCATATCAACGATGCGAAACTGTGTGCCAGCAGCGTGTAAAAACTCACTGATTGAATTAATAGTCGATTCTGGTGTATCTTGCATAGCCTTAACGTACACTGTTTGTTTTGATGGTGGACATTATAAACAGATCCGTTGGAATTTCATGCTCGATATACTTTTTCAAGATGAGGCTTTGGTCGCCATAAACAAACCCAGTGGTTTACTCGTTCATCGAAGTATGATTGATAAACACGAGACAGAGTTTGCGATGCAGATGGTAAGAGATCAAATCGGACAACACGTGTTTCCTGTGCATCGACTCGATAAGCCAACATCTGGGATCTTGGTATTTGCTCTGAGTTCTAACATAGCGCGGTTACTGAGTGCGCAAATTGAACAGTACAGTTGGCAAAAAGCGTATACAGCAATAGTCCGTGGATGGGCGAGTGATTGTGAAATCGACTATGCGTTAAAGGAAAAACTCGATAAAATATCAGACAAAAAGGCTTATAGCGAAAAGCCGGCGCAAGAGGCTTTCACTCGAGTGGAGTGCTTACAACACTATCTTGTGCCAAAACCTGTTGGGAGGTATCAGCAGGCGCGTTTTAGCCTGATTCGTTGTTTTCCCAAGACAGGACGTAAACATCAAATACGTCGTCATTGCGCTCATATAAATCATCCTATTGTGGGTGATACGACGATTGGCGATGGCAAACAAAATGCCTTTATGCGTGCCCATTATGGGCTTTATCGTTTGGCATTGCATCATCACGAATTACAATTTGTTCACCCAATTACTGATTCGCCTTTGACGATTACTGCGCCAAAGCCATTGGAATTAAAAGCGGTTGTGGACAAATTGACTATACATGCAGTTGGAGAAACTATTCATCATGGCACAAATTGAAATTATTGTAGGTTCCGTATACGGAAATGCTCAAAATGTTGCAGAACACGCAGAACAATTCTTAATCTCGGCAGGGCATCAGGTTAATGTTCATACCGATCCAGATATTGATTTACTCAACGAAGATGCAGCCTTTTTGATTATCACCTCAACCACAGGTATGGGAGATGTACCACCGAATTTGGAGTTATTTTTTGCAGATATTCAAGCCGATTTACCTTCATTACAAGGAAAAAAATACGCAATTGCTGCATTAGGGGATAGCTCTTATTGTGAATCTTACTGTGGTGCAGGCAAACAATTTGCTGAGCTATTTGCCCAATTGCAAGGTGAAGAAATTACGCCCATGTTAGAGCTAGATTCAATGGAAACGTTTACCCCAGAAGAAGATGTTGTTGCTTGGCTTAAGCAACACAACACTCAATTCTCTGCATAAGCTGTTTTAGACTACAAAAAAACCGATGTACAAAAAGTAGCATCGGTTTTTCAGTTTCTGGATTACTGTGTTTATTCCGCAGCGCGAAGCAACTCGTTAATTCCCACTTTGGCACGAGTTTTGGCATCGACTTTTTTGACGATGATCGCTGCATATAGTGAGTAAGTTCCACATTTACTTGGTAAAGAGCCAGATACCACGACCGAGCCAGCAGGAACTCTACCGTAATGTATCTCGCCAGTTTCGCGGTCATAAATACGTGTGCTCTGACCAATGTATACCCCCATTGAAATCACTGCACCTTCTTCAACAATGACACCTTCTACGATTTCAGAGCGAGCGCCGATGAAACAGTTGTCTTCAATGATCGTTGGGTTTGCTTGAAGTGGCTCAAGTACGCCACCGATGCCAACACCACCAGACAAGTGAACGTTTTTGCCAATCTGAGCACACGAGCCAACCGTTGCCCAAGTGTCCACCATTGTACCTTCACCTACATATGCACCGATGTTGACGTAAGAAGGCATTAGTACGGCATTTTTACCGACAAATGTTCCAGTACGAACCGCAGCAGGAGGAACAACTCGTGCGCCATCACGTGCAAAATCTTCCGCGGTATAGTCGCTGTATTTAAGAGGTACCTTGTCAAAATACTTGGTTTCAGCGCCGTCAATCACATCATTGTTGTAGCAACGAAAATAAAGCAGTACGGCTTTTTTGAGCCATTGATGAACGACCCATTCGCCGTCGACTTTTTCTGCAACTCGGCCTTCACCAGAATTCAAAAGGGCAATTGCTTCATTCACAGCATCTTTGATTTCTTGGCTAACCGTACTTGGAGTAATACTATCTCGCGCCTCGAAAGCCGCTTCAATCGTGGTTTGTAATTGTGACATAAGTGATTAGTGTTCCGCTTGATCTAAGGTTTTGATAATTTGCTTCTTCAAAGCAAGTTGAATTTCTGTACTGAGGGCTCTTCCATATGCATCACTGACAATAAACACGTCTTCCGCGCGTTCGCCAATGGTAGATATTTTAGCAAGTCTTAGGGTCAGATTAAAGTCCACAAATAAATGACCGACTTTTGCCAATAATCCGGGGCTATCTAAGGCTTCTAATTCGATTAATGTTGCGTTGTCTTTGGCCGCAAAAAAACGTACTTTAGTGGGTACATTCAGTTGTTTGAGTTGGCGTGAGAGTTTGCGCTGATTGCGATGAGTGTTTTCGGACTTTTCAAGTTGGGTCTCAATTGCCTTACATAAGTTTGCTCGGCGCTTTTCAGGACTGATTTTGTGGTTGTGTTCGTCAACGACGATGATACTGTCAAATACATAACCGTCATCAGTTATCGCAATATTAGCGTCAAGAATAGATAAGTTTGCAGCGTCGAGAACTGATGCAATTTGCGCAAATACAGCCGGGCGATCTTGACCGTAGACGAGTAATTCAGTACCGGCTTTGGTCGTGTGGTTTGCCATACTAATATGCCATTGTTCTGCTGAACCATGGTGTAAAACTTGTTCGGTATGCCAGGCAATTTGAATCGGCTTATAACGAGTAAAATATGTGTCATCAAAGCGAGCCCAGAGGGTATCAATTGTTGTCTTATCAAACTGATTTAACAATAGTAGTAAGGCAGCTTCGCGGTTAGATTGAGCGCGTTCTTTTAGCGAAACTTTACACTGTAAACCATTGGCGAGAGCGTTGTGGGTCAAAACATATAGTTCTTTTAGTAAAGACGATTTCCAATCGTTCCACAAATTGTCATTGGTCGCACGAATATCAGCTAAAGTAAGTGCATATAATAAATTCAAATGTTCAGGTGTTTTCACGGCGGTAGCAAAGTCGTGAATGACTTCGGGATCGTAAATATCTCGCCGTTGAGCCACCACAGACATCAACAGATGTGAATCCACCAGCCAACTAATCATATCAATATCTTCTTGCGTCAGTTCGTGTTTTTCACCAAATGCGATGACATCTTGTGCGCCGAGTTTAGAATGGTCACCACCTCGGCCTTTTGCAATATCGTGAAATATACCAGCCAGATATAATAATTCAGGTTTTTCTAAGTCAGTGACGATACTTTTGCAACGCGGAAATTCAGTATTGTCTTCAGTGGTATATAAATAAAGATTCTTGACCAAGCGGTGCGTATGCTCGTCTACAGTATAGGCGTGAAATAGGTCGAATTGCATCATACCAACAATAGCGTCCCACTGTGGCAAATAGGATTGCATAATACCGTATTGAAACATGACATCCCATGCGAAGCCAAAAAAGTTAGGCGTACGCATGAGTTTTAAAAATTGTTCACGGCACTCTGGATATTCTTCCCAGTATTGCGTCGCAAATTTACGTCTAGCGTTGCGTAGCTGTCTAATACACTCACCGTCTAGGCCAGTAATTTCTGGGGTGTGGGCAATGACTTCCAAAAAGCGCAAAATATCTAATGGGCTTTGAAAAACGTCAGTATGCTGAGGAACGATTAGACCATTATTATGATAAAAATAATTATTTATCGTTAAACCTGGTTCAACGTCTGCGCCCAAAATATCGATTTTGAAGCGCTGCAACAGCATAGTGTTGAGCTCACTGACACGACGAGTCACGCGAAAAAAGCTTTTCATCATGTGTTCAACGGCTTTACTATCTTCTTGTTGATAGCCAAGTTTATGTGCCACATCACTTTGATAATCAAACAGTAAACGATTTTCAGAACGCCCCGCCACTAGATGTAAGGCGCAACGGATCCGCCATAGTTGCCTGCGGCAGTCGATCAGCTCTTGGTGTTCCATTTCGGTAAAATAACCATGGCCAACCAGTTGATAACCATCAAATTCTTGGAAATGTTTTTTAGCGACCCAGCCAATAGATTGAATGTCTCTTAAACAACCAGGGTTTTCTTTTACATTTGGTTCGAGGTTGTAAGCCGTACCGTGAAACTTGAAATGTCGTTGCTTTTGTTCTTCATATTTAGCCAGAAAAAATGCTTTGCTGTTCCATACTTTATCATTGTTGACCTTAGTGAGCATGTCATCAAAGGTCGTTTGACAGCCGATCAAACAACGCGCCTCAACAAGGTTGGTTGCCACGGTGATGTCATTTTTGGCTTGTTCCACACACTCTTTTATAGTGCGAACAGATTGGCCTATGTCTAACTTACAATCCCAAAGTAAGGTGATGAATGCAGATATTTTTTCACCAATTTCAGGTTTAAGTGAACGTCTGCTCAAAATTAATAAATCGACATCAGAATGCGGTTGAAGTTGACCACGGCCATAGCCTCCAACTGCTGCGAGGGATAAGTTAGGGATGTCAGATAAGCCGTGCAGAGTCCAAGCTTGACGCACTAAAGCGTCTACGAAATAGGCTCTGCCTAAGATTATTTCATCAATTTCACAGTGCGGAAACTCATCATCAATCCACTTATAAGAATCTGTTACGCATTGACGAAAAATCGAGACGTCTTGCAATGATCCTATGTCATTTATGCGCTGAATTAGTTCAACTAATTGCATGGTGATTCCATTGATTTAGTGCGAGATAATCTTGGGAATGGATTCATCCTCGCGGTGAGTTAGAATTTCTACGCCGGTGCCGGTAACTAATAAAGTGTGTTCCCACTGGGCACTCAAACTACGGTCTTTGGTAACCACGGTCCAATTATCTGGCAATATCTTGCAGTACCGTTTGCCTGCATTGACCATTGGTTCAATCGTAAAACACATACCTTCTTGGAGTACTTCACCAGTGCCTGGCCTGCCGTAATGCACTACCTGAGGGTCTTCGTGGAAAGTCGCACCAATGCCATGTCCGCAAAACTCTCGAACAATGGAATAATGATGGCTTTCAGCATGTTGCTGGATAACATGGCCTATATCGCCCAATGTTGTCCCAGGTTTGACAATTTCTATTCCTTTATACAGGCATTCTTGGGTAACGCGAATGAGACGTTCAGCTAATATGGAAGGTTTACCAACGACGAACATTTTAGAAGAATCACCGTGATAACCATCTTTAATCACTGTTACATCAATATTGACAATATCACCGTCTTTGAGTTTTTTGTCACTCGGTATGCCATGGCAAATCACATGATTAACGGATGTGCAAATTGACTTAGGGAATGGAGGTTGGCCGTAATTCAATGGTGCTGGAATACCGCCTTGTACGTCTACTATATAATTATGACATAGGGTGTTGAGTGCATCTGTAGTGACCCCTTTAACCACATGCTCACCAATCATATTGAGCACGTCTGCAGCCAACTTGCCTGCGATGCGCATTTTTTCGATTTCTTCTTGTGTCTTAATCGTCGCAGCCACTGCGGTTCCTTATGGGTTTCTCATCGATTTATATTGTAGTGGTATTTTACAACACCTTGACATATCTGCAAAGGGAGAGTGAAAATTGTGAAAAATTACATTCCACTGTAGTTTTAGCATTGCTTAAAATGATAAAAAGTGGTCTAATACGCCACCGCAAAATTTGGTTTTGCGAATATTCGTTGTAAAGCATTGCTTTATATTTAAAAAAACACACATACATCGACACTGACTCCGGGGTGTTTTTGTTTGTTAAGTTTCCAAGAAACTAAAAGCGAACAAGAATCGGGTGAAGGGATGTATGGAGGCCTAACCCCAATAGAGGATTTTAAACATGGCAAACGTATCAATGCGCGACATGCTACAAGCTGGCGTTCACTTCGGTCACCAAACTCGTTACTGGAACCCAAAAATGAAGCCTTTCATCTTTGGCGCACGTAACAAAGTTCATATCATCAACCTTGAAAAAACCGTTCCGTTATTTAATGACGCACTGTCTTTTATCAGCTCTGTATCGCAGAAGAAAGGTAAAGTTTTGTTCGTTGGTACCAAACGTGCAGCGGGCGAAGCAGTTAAAGAAGCAGCACTAAAGTGTGGTCAATACTATGTGAACAAGCGTTGGTTAGGTGGTATGTTGACTAACTGGAAAACCGTTCGTCAGTCAATCAAGCGCTTAAAAGATCTTGAGACTCAAGCACAAGACGGAACCTTTGATAAGTTAACTAAGAAAGAAGTTCTTATGTTACAACGTGAAATGGCTAAGTTAGAAAATAGCTTAGGCGGTATCAAAGACATGGGCGGTTTGCCTGACGTGATTTTCGTTATCGATGCGGATCATGAGCATATTGCTGTAACAGAAGCTCGCAACCTTGGTATTCCAGTTGTTGGTGTTGTAGATACTAACTCTAATCCAGATGGTGTTGATTACATCATCCCAGGTAACGACGATGCTATTCGTGCTATCCAGCTTTATTTAAACGCTGCTGCGGACGCAGTAAACGAAGGACGTGAATCAAACATCGCGGTCCAAGCTGAAGACGAGTTTGTTGAAGCGGCTGAATAAGCTTATTACACTTGTAAACACGCCGAATTTGATTCGGCGTTTTCATTTTGAAAATTTGAGGATTGAACAATGGCAGTGACAGCAGCACTGGTAAAAGAACTTCGCGAGCGCACAGGCGCTGGTATGTTAGATTGTAAAAAAGCGCTAGTTGAAACCGATGGTGACATCGAATTAGCGATTGAAAATATGCGCAAATCAGGTCAAGCAAAAGCCGCTAAAAAAGCCGGTCGTATTGCTGCAGAAGGCGTTATTTTGACCAAAGTAGATGGCGGTCGCGCCACTATGATGGAAATCAACTGTGAAACTGACTTCGTTGCACGTGACGAAGGTTTCTTAGCATTTGGTAAGAAAGTGGTTGAGTTGGCAGCGAGCCAAAATATCAATGATATGGATGCATTAAATGCAGCAGAGTTAGACGGTGCGACAGTACAAGAAACTCGCGATACATTAGTTGCAAAGATTGGTGAAAACATCTCTCCTCGTCGCGTTGTTAATGTTGATGGTGACAACCTAGGCGCTTACGTCCACGGTGGCCGAATTGGTGTTATCGCTGTATTGACTGGTGGCGATGCGGAGCTAGCAAAAGACGTTGCGATGCACGTTGCTGCAGCCAGCCCACAATTTGTTAAGCCTGAAGATGTTCCGGCTGATGTGGTTGAAAAGGAAAAAGCGATTCAAATCGACATCGCTATGCAATCTGGTAAGCCTGCAGACATCGCTGAAAAAATGGTCTCTGGCCGCATGAAGAAGTTCACTGGTGAAATCAGCTTAACCGGTCAACCTTTTGTTAAAGACCCTAGCCAAACTGTGGGCCAGCTTCTTAAAGCAAATGGTGCTGACGTGGTTAACTTCATCCGCTTTGAAGTGGGTGAAGGTATCGAGAAAAAATCAGAAGATTTTGCAGCGGAAGTGGCTGCTCAGATGGAAGCAGCTAAGAAATAATTTAGCGAAAAGCTTTTTACTCTGGGTAACATCAGATACACTAGAAGCACTTCCCCGGAGGTGCTTTTTTATGCCCATTGCCATCAGGTAAGGCGATTCTAACCATAGGATAGTGAAATATGAGTATAGCTCCTAAAACAGCTTATCGTCGCATTTTATTGAAGTTAAGCGGCGAGGCGTTGATGGGTGACGGTGAATTCGGTATTGATGCAAAAGTACTCGACCGAATGGCGCAAGAAATCAAAGAATTAGTCGAAATGGGTATCCAAGTCGGTTTGGTTATTGGCGGTGGTAATTTATTCCGTGGCGAAGGCCTAGCACAAGCTGGTATGAATCGTGTAGTCGGCGATCACATGGGGATGCTTGCTACCGTCATGAACGGTTTGGCGATGCGAGACGCGTTACACCGTGCTTTTGTCAATGCTCGCTTGATGTCCGCGATTCCCCTAAACGGTGTGTGTGATGGGTATAATTGGGCTGAAGCAATTAGTTTACTCAAATCCAGTCGCGTGGTGATATTTTCTGCGGGTACAGGTAATCCGTTTTTTACTACGGATTCGGCTGCATGTTTGCGAGGCATTGAAATTGAAGCGGATGCGGTTTTAAAAGCCACCAAAGTGGATGGAGTATACACCTCAGATCCTGCCAAAGACCCCGAGGCAACGTTATACAAAACGCTAACTTATAACGAAGTATTAGATAAAGAATTAAAAGTAATGGATTTATCCGCGTTCACTCTTGCTCGCGATCATTCCTTGCCTATTCGTGTATTCAACATGAATAAGCCGGGTTGTTTAAAACGCGTTGTGCTTGGTGAAGATGAGGGAACGCTCATTACTCATGCAGAAAACATAGAAGGTTAACTCATGTTAGATGAAATTGAATTAGATGCACAAGACCGCATGGAAAAAAGCCTTGTCGCTTTAAAATCACAACTAGCCAAAATCCGTACCGGGCGTGCTCACCCAAGCTTGCTAGACAGCATTTATGTTAATTACTATGGTGCGGACACGCCGCTCAAGCAACTTGCGAATATCATTGCGGAAGATAGTCGCACTCTGGCCGTTTCCGTTTTCGATAAATCTGCAATACAGGCGGTCGAAAAGGCGATTATGATGTCTGATTTGGGTCTTAATCCGAACAGCGCGGGTGGTGCGATCCGCATTCCACTACCTCCACTTACGGAAGAACGTCGTAAAGACCTAATCAAAGTCGCTCGAAACGAAGCGGAAGGCGGGCGTGTTGCGATTCGTAATATTCGTCGTGATGCTAACTCAGATGTAAAAGATCTCTTGAAAGAAAAAGAAATCAGTGAAGACGAAGCCAGAGCAACGGAAGAAAATATCCAATCGTTGACGAATGATTTTGTCAAAAAAGTGGATGAGATGCTGGCTGAAAAAGAAAAAGAACTAATGGAAATCTAAACCAACATGAAGTTGTTTGCCAAGGAAGAACCCATAATAAATATGGATACAGCTAAGTTGCCCAGACACGTTGCCATTATAATGGATGGCAACGGACGCTGGGCTCAGCAAAAAGGGAAGTTGCGCACTTTTGGGCATAAAGCGGGAGTAGATGCCGTTCGCGCATCGGTGAGTTTTGCGCGCAAGCATAATATACCCGCTTTGACATTATTTGCATTCAGTTCTGAAAACTGGAAACGTCCTGAAGAGGAAGTCTCTGTGTTGATGGAGCTATTTAAATTAGTGTTAAACAGCGAAGTCAAAAAACTCCACAAGAACAACGTTCGTCTAAAAGTCATTGGTGACATGTCAGCATTTGATGAAGGTTTGGTTGAGCGGATCCGCAAAGCAGAAGCATTGACTGCAGAGAATTCGGCATTATGCCTCAATATTGCTGCTAACTATGGCGGGCGCTGGGACATAGTTGAGACCACAAAACGCATACAAACTCAAATAAATGAGGGGACTTTGCAACCATCGGACATCAATGAAGCAACGTTTAATCAACAAACTGCGTTTGCGCATGTACCCGAATTAGACTTACTAATACGCACTGGTGGTGAGCAACGCATTTCTAATTTCCTTCTGTGGCAGTGTGCTTATGCCGAGCTGTATTTTACCGATACACTATGGCCTGATTTCAACGAGAAAACCTTTTCCAATGCCGTACAGAACTATCAACAGCGACAGCGCCGGTTTGGCAAAATCGCGGAACAGGTACAATGCTAAAACAGCGGATTATGACGGCTTTGATCCTTGCGCCATGTGCGTTAGGAGCGATTTTATTTTTACCGATTGAATATTTTCAGTATGCAGTAGTCTTTGTCATGGGATTAGGCGCATACGAATGGGGTAATATGTCCGGGCTGATCCAGCGCCGTATGAAACTCTTTTTTACCCTTCTCATAACAACCATTTGTTTGATCCTTAGTATTGTGGTGCCGTCAGAAGCTATATGGCAGCAAAACGACCTACATCCATTATATTTTGGCACTTTGGGTGTGGCTATGTTGTGGTGGCTGTACTCAGTTGTTATGATTATTTTGTACCCCAAATACAGTCACTTCTGGCAACGCTCTAATTTAATCCGCAATATCTTTGGGGTGTTTACTTTGGTACCAACTTGGGTAGCGATAGTTGCTTTGCGTACCAGCTTATTTGAAATTGATCCATTTTATGGCGCTTCATTGATCTTTTATGTCTTAGGGATTGTGTGGGCTGCGGACATTGGTGCATTTTTTGTTGGGGTAAAATTTGGTCGCACCAAACTTCGTCCTAATGTATCCCCGGGTAAAACCTATGAAGGTTTGGCCGGCGGGGTTGTGGCTTCACTTGCAATTATTGCCTTTGCCGCCATGCATTATCAAGTTGAGCCTGCTCGCATCAGCTTACATATTATCATCGGTATTGTGACGGTAGGCATATCCGCCATGGGAGATTTGAACGAGTCTATGTTCAAACGCTGTGCTGGCATCAAAGACAGTGGTCGGCTATTGCCTGGTCATGGTGGAGTCTTAGATCGTATTGATAGCCTGACTGCCGCGTTCCCAGTGTTTGCTTTTTGCTATGTACTATGGATGGCGTAATGGATACCCTTGTTATCCTTGGGGCGACAGGTTCTATTGGGCAAAGCACCATAGATGTTGTAAAGCGACATCCAAAACGCTATCAAGTTTTTGCACTGACAGCGAACGCTCAATACTCTCAATTGCTTGATGATGCACTTGCGTGTCATGCCTCAATAGCCGTATTACACGATGAGAGTGTTTATGAGTCAGCTTGTGCATACGCTAAGCATATTGGCTTCACAGGTGAGATCGCATTTGGCGAATCAGCGGCGATAGCCGCCGTACAGCATGCATCCGTTACCAAAGTCATGGCAGCCATTGTTGGTGGTGCTGGACTTAAAACGAGTATGGCTGCCGTCCAAGCTGGAAAAACTCTCTTATTAGCGAACAAAGAGTCTTTGGTAATGTCCGGCGCTTTATTAATGGATGCTGCAGCGCAATCAGGGGCGACGATTTTACCAATTGATAGTGAACACAATGCCATTTTTCAGTGCTTACCAAAAGAATTTGCCTATGGTGACTTGATACAAAGCGGTATCCACAAAGTATTACTTACAGGCTCAGGTGGACCGTTTCTCACTCGCTCTTTGGATAGTTTCGATACGATTACCCCTGAACAAGCCTGTGCCCACCCAAATTGGGATATGGGGCAAAAAATATCAGTAGACTCGGCGACCATGATGAATAAAGGCTTAGAATTTATTGAAGCAAAGTGGTTATTTGGTCTGAGCAACGATGATATTCAAATTGTACTTCACCCCCAGTCAGTCATTCATTCTATGGTGCAATATTGTGACGGCTCTGTCATTGCGCAAATGGGTAATCCTGATATGCGTACCCCCATTGCACATGCTTTAGCTTATCCCGAACGAGTTGACTCAGGCGTTGCGCCATTAGACTTTTCGCAACTGAATGATTTTACGTTTGCAACGCCTTGTCAAGAGCGCTATCCGAATTTGTATTTAACCCTTGCTGCGGCAGAACAGGGGCAAACGGCCTGTACATTCATCAATGCAAGTAATGAAGTGGCTGTTGCGGCATTTTTGCATCACGAGATTGGCTTTACTGATATTACACGCATCAATGAACAAGTATTGGCCAAAGCCCCACATTCATTTGCGCATTCATTGGATGAAGTTATCGCACTCGATGAACAAGCGCGCTCACTTGCAACTGAGGCTGTACAAAGGCTTACCAAATGCTAGATATTATTTGGAATATTGCCTCGTTTATCGTTGCTTTGGGCATTTTGGTCGCGGTGCATGAGTGGGGACATTTCATCGTCGCACGTTGGTGTGGGGTAAAAGTACTGCGCTTTTCCATTGGCTTCGGCAAGATCATTTGGTCACGTTATGATAAGCACGGCACTGAGTTTGCAATCGCTGCAATTCCGTTAGGCGGTTATGTCAAAATGTTGGATGAGCGGGTAGACCCGGTCACACCAGAACAACGCCATGAATCATTCAATCAAAAATCAGTTTGGCAGCGGTTTGCCATTGTGTCAGCAGGACCAGTGGTGAATTTTATCTTTGCAGTGATCGTCTTGGCATTCATGTTTATGCTTGGGGTGTCGGTGTTAAAGCCGAAGATAGGCGAGATCATTCCTAACTCCATTGCAGCACAAGCAAATCTACCAAACGATGGCGAAATCGTTTCCATCAATAACCATAAAACTCTCGATTGGCAAGCGGTCAATTATGAGTTGTTGGCTACCTTAGGTCACAGTCATTTATCTATGGTGATTGCGCATGATGGAGTTGAACACACATACCGAGTAGGGCTGAATCAATGGCGTTTAGACGATGCTGAAACGATGCCGCTTACCCAATTTGGTATAAATCCTGCTCAACCCAAAGTACTAAATGTTATCGGAACGATTGCCCCTAACTCTGCTGCGGCAAGGGCTGGACTCAAGCCAGGAGATAAAATCCTCAAAATAGATGGAACTCTTTTAGACAATTGGGAACAAACAGTTGCGATGATTAAAGCGCGTCCAGGTGAAGGTGTAAGCATAACCATTACCAGAAATTCGGTATTGTACGAGCTCGATGCTATTCTCGACCGTCGGGAAACGCCGCAAGGTGCGATAGGTTTACTCGGGGTGACCCCAACACTGGATGGTGAACGCAGTGACTATGTATTGACTAAGCAATATGGCTTTGTCGATGCCGTGATCGCTGGGATTGAGCGCACGGGTCGTCTAATGAGCTTAAGTGTATCGATGTTGGGTAAATTATTTACCGGTGATGTGGCAGTAGAGTCATTGAGTGGTCCAGTCGGTATTGCTCAAGGTGCTGGAGCCAGTGCGAGTATCGGTTTTGTGTACTTTTTGAGCTTTTTGGCATTGATAAGTGTGAATTTAGGAATTTTAAACTTGCTTCCGTTGCCCATGTTAGATGGGGGGCACTTGATGTTCTTCATCATTGAATGGCTACGTGGTAAGCCGTTATCCGAAGAAACTCAAGAAAAATGCCTGCGCGTTGGCGCAGCGATATTATTTACATTTATGTCAATCGCGATATTTAACGACATCATGAGACTGACATAATTTTGCGCTTAGACACGCAATTCCATACAATAACAATAATTCGTCTAGGAAGAATAACAGTTAATGAAGTGTAGACATTTTTTCAGTGCAATCGCCTTAGTTTTTTTCAGTCAGATTGCCATGGCTCAGTCGAGCAATAGTGCTAATGAGTTCATCATTGATGATATTCGTATACAAGGTTTACAGCGTGTTGCGTTGGGTGCTGCGTTAACCTATGTACCTGTGCAAGTTGGCGACCGAATTACTCCGTTCCGAGTGACGCAATTAATCCGTTCTTTGTATTCATCTACACACTTTGAAAATATTGAAGTACTGCGCGATGGTAATACACTGCTGATCGTAGTTAAAGAACGCCCGACAATTTCTAACATCATCTTTGAAGGGAACGACGATATCAAAGATGAGCAATTGCAAGAGAGCTTGCAAGGCTCTAACATCATCGTCGGGGAACCACTTGACAAAACGGTCCTGACTTCCATCGAAAATGGCCTTAAAGACTTTTACTATAGCATTGGTAAGTACACTGCTGACGTCAGTGCTATCATTACTCCACTGCCACGTAATCGAGTTGACCTAAAAATATTGTTTGAAGAGGGCGATGCGGCCAAAATCAAACAAATTAATATTGTAGGTAATGACATTTTTTCTGATCAAGAACTCTTTGACCAGATGGAATTAAAATTTGGTGCGCCATGGTGGAATTTTATGGCAGAAACGCGTTATCAAAAGCAAACGCTATCCTCGGATATGGAAACCATCACCAGCTACTACATGGACCGTGGTTATTTGCGTTTTTCAATCGATTCAACCCAAGTTGCTATGACGCCAGAGAAAGACGGTATTTATATCACACTCAATGTCAGTGAAGGTGAAAAGTACACGGTATCTGAGGTGGATATTATTGGTGACTTGATTGGACAAGAGGAATATTTAAAAGCGTTTTTACCATTGCGCCAAGACATCTTATATAACCAAGCTCAAGTGACGTTTGCAGAAGAATTTGTCAGTAAGTTTTTGGGTCGATTCGGATATGCTTATCCAAATGTGACGACCATCCCAGAGATTAATGACGAAGATAATACAGTAAAACTCACGGTATCCGTTGACCCGGGTAAACGTATTTATGTGCGTCGAATCAATTTTGAGGGCAATCTCGTTACGGCAGACGAAGTACTGCGCCAAAACGTTACACAGATGGAAGGGGCGTGGTTATCTAATCAATCGTTAGAAGTATCTAAAAATCAACTTTCTCGTTTAACTTATATGGAAGAAGTTGAATTTGATACTGTGCGTTTACCTGGCCAAGATGATCAAGTAGATGTGAATTTCTCTGTTAAAGAACAACCTGCAGGCTCATTCAATGCAGGTATTGGTTACGGGGATAGAACGAAGTTGAGTTTACAAGCGGGTATTCAACAAGATAATTTCTTAGGAACAGGTAAACGTGTTGGCATTAATATCAACACAGTATCGTATCAGCAATCCATTGCGCTGAATTACACAGACCCATATTTTACAATTGATGGGATATCATTAGGTGGCAGCGTAAGTTATTCAGAATTCGACGGTTCTGACTTCAATGTAGTCAGTTATAACTCAAAGCAATTTGCGATTGGGGCAAACCTAGGTTATCCAATCAATGCAGTGAATCGCATTAACTTTGGTTTAACGTATGCCAATGTCGAGTTATTCAATCGCTCTAGTTATGAACAAACGGATCGTTTCTATTCCCAATTCGAAGACATAAACGACCCAGATGCGCCCATTAAATATGATAGCTTACAAGCTTCAGTATCTTGGATCCGCAACACGTTGAATCGTGGTGTATTCCCATCGGATGGTTCTTCACAACGTGCATCGTTTAGCGTCACAACCCCTAACTCCGATGTGAAATATTTTAAAACGATTTTGGATACCAAGTTTTATTTCCCACTTACTCGTAATCAGCGTTGGACAGTCCTTGCTCGCGCGCGTTTAGGCTATGGTAATGGTTACGGTGATGTCAATGGAGTGGAGCAGATCTTACCGTTCACTGAAAACTTCACTGCGGGTGGTTCGGATACGCTGCGCGGTTTTGAGAACAACACAGTTGGTCCTCGAGGCATTCAGCGAGTGTCGAATGCCTTTATCACAACGCCGGAAGGAAACAGTATACCAACGGATCCAGCAAATGATTTACTTTATATCTCTCGTCGCAGCTTAGGTGGTAACGCGATGGCTCTTGCAGGATTAGAACTGATTGTACCCACACCATTTGTTGACACTGAATTTGATCGTTCTGTTAGAACCAGCTTATTCTTTGATGTGGGTAATGTCTGGGATACCGAGTTCGACTACAGTCAGTACGAAGGCTTGAGCATTGCTGCAAACAGTGATCCGATTGCTGATTACAGTGATTGGAAAGAGTATAGAAGCTCAGCGGGTTTATCTGTACAATGGATTTCACCAATGGGACCTTTAGTGTTCAGCTTTTCTAGAGCTTTGAAAGAACGCCCAGGTGATGATGCGAAGTTTTTTACCTTTAATATTGGTCAAACATTCTAATTATAAATATAGTCAAAATACTAGGAGTCTCTTTTGAAACTATTATCTCAGTCATTTCTCAAAGTTGCATTAGTTGCAACGGCTTTAATCAGCACTAGTGCATTAGCCCAAAAAATTGCTGTGGTTGATGTGCAAGGTGTTTTACAAGCGTTACCACAGACTCAAGCCGTTGTTCAAAGTATTAACGAAGAATTTCAGCCTAAATTAGCTGAGTTAGATAAGTTACGCAGCGACGGTCAATTCGAAGCAGAAAAATTACGTCGTGACGGTCCTACTATGTCTGATGCACAAAAGACCGAATCACAAGAAAAGATCATGGCTATCCAAACTGAATTACAACAACGTGCTAACCCTTTACAGCAACAGATTCAAGCTCGTCAACAACAAGAGCAAACTAAGCTTTTGGGTTTGGTCAAACAGGCGATTGACGCAATTGCAGCTGCCGAAGGTTATGATATGGTATTACAAGCTGGTTCTGCTGTGTATGCCAAGCCTGAGTTTGATATTTCACAAAAAGTAATTGATCGCGTAAGCAAAGCAAACTAATCAATTACTGTAATATTGGCAGACCAAGCAGCCCTGCAAAGGAAATAAACTGCTTGGTCTGATTTGTTTTAGGCGCTTTTACAGGTATCTTTGCTCACATTTGCACTTATCTCTATGGAGTACCACTTTGTCAAATGAGTTAAACACGATTGAAATTCGTGAAATTATGGATTTGTTACCACACAGATACCCATTTTTATTAGTTGATAGGGTAACTGACTATACCCTTGGCCAATCGATTAAAGCCTACAAAAACATCACTTTTAATGAGCCTTGTTTTACTGGGCACTTTCCTGGTCAGCCTATTTTTCCCGGGGTGTTAATTTTGGAAGCACTTGCACAAGCTGCCGGTATCCTAGGATTTAAAAGCGAGGCGGATACGAGTAAGCTATACTTGTTTGCAGGCATAGACAATGCGCGTTTCAAACGCCCTGTTGTGCCTGGAGATAAGTTAGAATTATCAGTCGAATTGATAAAAGAGCGTCGTGGGATATGGAAGTTCATGGGTTCTGCCACTGTCGATGGTGAATTAGTGTGCAGTTCAGACTTTATGTGTGCAATGAGAGAATTATAAAAAAGTGATCCATTCTACTGCGATTATTGAAAAAAGTGCACAGATTGGTTCCAATGTTTCAATTGGACCATTTTGTTATGTAGGTGAAAACGTCGTTATTGGCGATAATTGTGTATTAACATCACACGTCGTAATTAAACGCGACACAGTTATTGGTAATCACAACACCTTCTTTCAGTTTTGTTCGATTGGCGAAGACTGCCAAGACAAAAAATACGCAGAAGAAAAGACGCGTCTCATTATTGGTGACAACAATGTGTTTCGTGAGTCTTGCACGGTGCATCGGGGCACGGTGCAAGATAAAGGATTGACGCAACTTGGTTCGAATAACCTTTTGATGGTGAACACACACCTCGCGCATGATTGCATGGTGGGTGACAATAATATTTTCGCTAACAATGCCACTGTGGCGGGTCACGTTCACATTGGTGACTTTGTGATACTTGGTGGTATGACAGCGGTTCATCAGTTCTGTCATATTGGTTCTCATGCATTTACTGGTGGTGGTTCAGTTATCTTAAGAGATGTTCCACCCTACGTCATGATTAATGGTTTAAAACATATCCCGCAAAGTATCAATGCAGAAGGTTTAAAACGCCGAGGATTTTCTAGTGACGCGATTTTGAATATCAAACGGGCTTACAAAGCCATTTATCGTCAAAACAAAACCGTTGCAGAAGCGCTTCTAGCGATTCGTGAGATGGCACAAACCACTCCAGAATTAGACATCATGGTGGAGTTTTTGAGTCAACCTAATCGCGGCATTATCCGCTAGCCTCTATCTGACAATGTCTAGCCATTCGCGCAAAATTGTCCTTGTCTGCGCCGAACCATCCGGCGATATGCTTGCCTCTCGGTTGATCAAGCAGCTTCGAGAGGCAGATGCTAATCTAGAAGTGTGTGGGATCGGTGGTCCTCTTTGTCAAGCACAAGGACTTGAGTCTTGGTTTAATATGGATGAACTATCGGTCATGGGCTTGGTCGAGGTCATTAAACATTTACCAAGGTTGTTGCGTATTCGCAAAGAGTTGAAACAGAAGATATTGGATTTTGCTCCGGATTTGTATATCGGAGTAGATGCGCCAGATTTTAACCTTCCCGTGGCTAAATTTGCGAAATCACATGACATCCAAACCCTGCACTACGTTTCTCCGACCATTTGGGCATGGCGTGAAAAGCGCATTCATAAAATCATCGCCAGCACTCATCATGTGCTTGGATTATTTCCATTTGAAACCCCCGTGTATCAAAAGTACCAGCATCCTTACACCTTTGTTGGTCATCCTATGGCGGATGAGATACCACTTGAACCAAATCAGCAACAAGCACGAGCGTCTTTAGGCCTAATCAACAACCATCCAGTCCTAGCACTATTACCCGGGTCAAGAGCAGGTGAAATCAAGAGTATGTTGCCAAGCTTTTTGGCAACATTTGAACTGTTAAAAAAACAACATCCAGAACTTAAAGCCTTGATACCTGCGGTGAATGATGTGTGTTTTGATCAAATTCAACAGATGGTTGCGAGTTACCCCGCTCAGGACGATATCAATATCACTCGCGACGATGCCCGAACAGTAATGATTGCATCTGATTTTGTATTATTGACCTCTGGTACAGCGACGCTTGAGGCAATGCTGTGCAAACGTCCCATGTTGTCTGCATATAAAATGTCAGGTTTGACCTATTGGATGATGCGCAAACTGTACAAGCCTAAGTATTTTTCGTTACCCAATATATTGGCTGAGCAAGCGTTATTTCCAGAACTGTTACAAGAAGATGTGGAGCCACAACGCATGGCGAGTTATATCAGTGCTGTATTAACTAAGGAAGATGCACCAATTGATCACACTATTCAGGTTGAGGGTTCCACAATGACAGAAGTTTCTGCAACGGCACTAAAACATCAAGGTGAGATGTTCCTTACATTGCATCGTGATTTACAACAAAACGCCAGCGAGCAAGCTGCTAAAGTGGCACTGCAAATGTTGGATCAGACATGTTCATAGCAGGTGTGGATGAGGTTGGCCGTGGACCATTAGTCGGTGATGTGGTCACAGCAGCGGTGATATTAGATCCCAATAACCACATCGAAGGCCTAGGGGACTCCAAAGCGATGAGTGAGAAAAAACGTCTCGTATTATTTTCTGAGATTCAAGCTAAAGCTCTAGCTTGGTCGATAGGTCGAGCTAGCCCCGAAGAAATTGATGAATTCAATATTTTGCATGCCACCATGCTCGCGATGACCCGAGCGGTTGACGCGCTTTCGATTAAGCCCGATTTTGTACAAGTTGACGGTAATCGCATACCACCTTGGCAATATCGTGCAGAGGCGGTGGTGAAAGGTGATAGCAAGGTCGCTTGTATTGGCGCCGCATCAATTATTGCCAAAGTGACTCGTGACCAAGACATGGCGTTATTGGATGAGCGTCATCCTGAATACGGCTTTGCTCAGCACAAAGGTTATCCGACCAAAGCGCATATCAGCGCTTTACAAAAATTACCGGTACTCAGTGAGTATCGATTGTCCTTTAAACCGGTTGCTCAAATTTTGGCTAATCGAACAAATGTTTAAGTGTCTGTCGCAAAATTTGATACACTTATCCTATATAATTTTAACCTCAGAAAACTAATGGAACCAAGTTTCGTTCACCTGCGTGTTCACAGTGATTTTTCGATGATGGATGGATTGGCCAAAGTCAAACCCATTCTTGCCGCATGCTTACAACAAAAGATGCCAGCCATCGCTGTAACAGACCAAATGAACTTTTGTGGTTTAGTTAAGTTTTATTCTGGTGCTCACGATATGGGGATTAAGCCCATCATCGGTGTCGATGTCTGGGTGCAAAGTCATCTGTGGCCAGAAGATATTTGTCGTTTAACCTTATATGCGATGAATAACGAAGGTTATAAGAATATTACCATTTTGGTGTCAAAGGCTTATCAACAAGGGCATATCCAAGGCCGTCCAGTGATCAATAGTGAATGGTTAGTTGAGCATAAAGCGGGCGTATTAATTCTGTCTGGTGCAATGGAAGGCGAGCTAGGTCGAGCACTATTAAAAAATAAATTAGACAAAGCCGCACACATCACTGAATTTTATAAAGCGCATTTTGCTGACCGCTTCTATATCGAGTTACAACGTACAGAACGTGCTAACGAAGCGCAATACATTCAAGCTGGGGTCGAGTGGGCTAGTGAACATGATTTGCCGGTGGTTGCAACGAATGAAGTGGTCTTTTTGGAAGAAAAAGACTTTGATGCTCATGAAATTCGGGTATGTATTCATGATGGTTATACTTTGGAAGATAATCGACGCCCGAAAAAGTATTCTCCAAAGCAGTACTTTCGCAGTGCTGGCGAGATGGTCGAGTTATTTAGCGATATTCCCCAAGCCATCGCCAATACCTTAGAAATCGCCAAACGTTGTAATGTCACCGTACAACTTGGCACGTACTTCTTACCAAATTTTCCGACCGGAGATTTGACCATCGAAGATTACCTAGTTAAGGTGTCGCAAGAAGGATTAGAGCGTCGCTTGCTCAAAATATTCCCCGATGAAGCGATACGAGAAGCCCGCCGGTCAGAGTACGATGAGCGTTTGCATATTGAACTAGACGTCATCAACCAAATGGGTTTCCCTGGCTACTTCTTGATCGTAATGGAATTTATCCAGTGGTCAAAAGACAATGGTATCCCGGTAGGGCCTGGGCGAGGTTCTGGTGCGGGCTCTTTGGTGGCCTATGCGCTGGATATCACTGACCTTGACCCGTTAGAGTTTGACTTGCTTTTCGAGCGGTTCTTGAATCCTGAACGGGTATCCATGCCAGATTTTGATATCGATTTTTGTATGGATAGACGTGATGAGGTGATTGATCACGTTGCTGAACTATATGGTCGTGATGCTGTTTCACAAATTATTACCTTTGGTACTATGGCTGCGAAAGCGGTAGTAAGGGATGTAGGCCGGGTACTTGGTCATCCGTATGGCTTTGTTGACCGCATTTCAAAATTAATTCCTGGTGATCCTGGTATGACCTTGGCCAAAGCATTTGATGTCGAGCCACGGTTAGGGGAACTTGAACGCAGTGATGCCGACGTCAAAGAACTGATTCACATGGCAAGGATCCTCGAAGGGGTCACTCGTAACGCCGGTAAGCACGCTGGTGGTGTGGTGATTGCGCCTACTAGAATAACCGATTTTGCGGCACTGTATTGTGACGATGAAGGTCGCAACCCAGTCACTCAATTTGATAAAAACGATGTCGAAACGGCAGGTTTGGTTAAGTTCGACTTTTTGGGTTTGCGGACACTGACGATCATTCAGTGGGCAATTGACATGATCAAACTTGGCACAGGTGAAGAGGTAGATATTACTCAAATCCCACTCGAAGACAAGCCAAGTTTTGACTTGCTTCAGGCTGCGCAAACGACAGCGGTGTTCCAACTAGAATCCCGCGGCATGAAGGATCTCATTAATCGTCTTCAACCAGACTGTTTTGAAGACATCATAGCTTTGGTGGCTCTGTTTCGTCCGGGGCCATTGCAATCGGGCATGGTTGA
>JALRKK010000097.1 GCA_023268935.1 Glaciecola sp. | reverse complement strand
CCTCTTTTTAGATCCATTGGATTCATTCCAGCGGCAACAGCTTTGTTACCCTCATTAACAATTGATTGGGCTAGTACTGTAGCTGTAGTAGTTCCATCACCTGCTTCATCATTAGTTTGCGAAGCAACTTGTTTAATCATTTGAGCGCCCATATTTTCGAACTTATTTTCAAGTTCAATTTCTTTTGCAACCGATACACCGTCTTTAGTGATGGTTGGCGCGCCAAATGATTTGTCCAATACAACGTTACGCCCTTTAGGGCCCAATGTTACTTTTACTGCGTTTGCAAGAACGTTAACGCCTTTGAGCATTTTGCTGCGAGCGTCATCAGAAAAACGTACTTCTTTTGCTGACATTTTCGAATTCCTCTTAATCTGTTTTCGTTAGGCTTATTCGACAATCGCAAGGATGTCGCTTTCGCTTAGAATCAATACTTCTTCGCCGTCTAATTTTTCAGTTTTAACGCCATAGCCATCGTTGAAGATAACTTTGTCGCCCACTTTTACGTCTAGTGCTTTTACGTCGCCGTTATCTAAAACGCGACCATTACCGACTGCGATCACTTCGCCTCGAGTCGATTTTTCAGCTGCAGAACCAGTAAGTACGATTCCGCCAGCTGACTTAGTTTCATGCTCTTCGCGCTTGATAATTACGCGATCATGTAAAGGACGAATTGCCATTATTTTAATCTCCATTTGTTATTTCACATTAGGATACATCATTAACAAAACTCCTCTTCGGAGTGTGCCACAACGCAAACTAGTGTTACGTCTTGTACTCGTATATGGGAATACCCCTGAATAACTCAAGGGCATTATTAAAATTTTTTTGATTTTTTTGTCGGAATGACAATGGCAAGATTATTTGACACGAACGCTTGATTGCAATGCTGATTCGATGACTTGTCCTTCATATTTGTAGAGAGTGCCATCCTTCATAACTAAGTCGACATCTTGTAATAAATTCATAAAGCGTAAGACATCGCCTTTAACGGCAATGATATCGGCATATTTGCCTTCACTAATAGTACCCGTTTTGTCGCTTACTCCCATCATGACCGAAGGCCAATAGGTTGCGGCACGAATCGTATACATGGGATCCATACCAAAATCGTGCACCCAAACGGCCATCTCATTCCAAGTACTTTGGCAATGGAATTTGGTTGGAATACCACTGTCGGTTCCCACTAACAAAACCACACCGGCTTCTTTAAGCTGTTCGACTTTGCGCTGTAACGTCGGTTGACGCAGTGGTGTCAGCTGCATGTAAGCCAGCTGTCCGGGTTTTGCCAAAGACGCTTTAATATCTGCAATCGTGTCCTGTTTGAGACCTCGGTGCCAACAGGTATTGTCTAGCTTTTCAGGATTGGCTACCGTGCGATGGTAATTGAATAACCCTTCAACCGTCGGCGTCCAATACAGTGGTCCTCCAGCGATACGCCCCTTTGCGGTGCGCTCTTTGAGCTTGTCCATAATGTCTTTGGGAAACTCTGGTGCGGTAGTTAATCCGGTGTGTTCAAAATTATTAATGCCGATATCCAATCCAATTCTAATTTCATCGGGTTTGTGCGAGTGCCCCACCACTATCATATCGTGGGCATGTGCTGCGTCCACAATAGCCTGAGCGACTTCACGAGGCATTAGGTCATGATCAATCAGCTTAATCATATCCATGCCAGCGTCTTTGAGTTCTTTGACCTTAGCTTGCGCTTCGGCAACGCTCTTAACACCCCAGCGATAGTTCTCTGTGCCCGGATACGGCTCGTGTTGCAAAAAAGGGCCTGACATATACATTCTTGGACCATGAATAGAACCATCGGCTAGACCTTGCTTGACCGCTATTGACGCTTCCAATGGCGCACCTAAATCGCGCGCACTGGTGATCCCAGCTAACAATAACTGTACCGCACTGGCAGGCATTATCTCTTCAGCCAGTCGATCTTGGTATGCTGGGTGCCAATGGCTATAATCGGCATGACCGGTGATCATCAGATGCGCATGCGCTTCCCACAAGCCAGGTAGAACATCCATTCCTTCAGTAGAGATCACCTTGTAGGTCTCTGGAACGGGTAAAGTATCCACGGTTCCGACGGCTTCAATCACATTGTCTTTGATTAAAATAACCGAATTTGCCAGAGGTGTGTGGCCGAAACCATCAATTAGTCTTCCACCCACTAGCGCTTTGTTGTTAGATGCAAGAGATTGTGAAGAACATAGTAGGGCCAAACCCAAAATGACGAATCGCATACCATTACCTATTGTTATTAATTTGTTAACAAACAATGTACGTGATTGCTAATAAGAACTCAATCTAAACGTTTGGGTGCCGACGAATGTGTTGACTGTGAGGACTCGGTATCGTTAGCAAGGTCTGAGAACTCCCCTTCAATTATGTCATCCTTCTCTGAGTTGTACTGCCTAGAGCCATTATACTGCCTAGAGCCGGTATAATGCCTAGAGCCAGTGTCACCAACACCTGCATGTGTGAAGCCACCACTTTGTACGTTGACCATTTTGACCACATGGCTAGCCAAATAACGTCGCGTCGTTGGCAAGGTCAATAACAGCCCAAAAATATCGGTAATAAATCCAGGCGTTACCAACAGCACTCCTGCGATCAACAACAAAAGTCCAGAACCTATTTCTTCGGCAGGCACTTGGCCTTGAGCAATTTTGACTTGCGCTTGCGCAAGCGTTGCAACACCCTCGCGTTTCACCAGGTATGCACCAATCATGGCAGATAAAATAACCAATAACACGGTATTCCACCCACCAATAATGTCTCCGACATGAATCAGAACGGCAATCTCCATAATTGGCATGATGACAAATAACAAAAATAACTTACCCATGATTTCCTCAAGTTTTGACAAAGCGCCAGTTAAGTTTGCCTTAAGCCTTGCCTAGTATAGTGTTGGACATTGACAACATAGCCTAACAAATTTTTTTGCTTCTTGTTGTGAAAGCAAGATAGACTTTTGTCGGTTTAATAACGTATAACCAACGGGTTTCACTTAATAGGATATTATGCAGTTGCGCCATTTACGTCATCTTTTTTTACTATGTATTCTATTCTTATCTGTGGGCTTAACCGCTTGGGCACAAGACCTTGGTAACAATCCCTTACAAAACCTGTTTAACGATGAACCGACGTTCCTCAAAGTCGATGAAGCATTTGTACTCGACTACACGCAAAAAGATAATGAGCTACTGGTTACTTTCACCATTGCCGATGGATATTATCTTTATCAAAAACAATTCAAAGCGGTTGGCAAAAACGCCACATTAGGCGAGCCAACCTTGTCACCTGAACCCACCCAAATAGAAGATGAGTTCTTTGGTATTTCAGATGTGTTTTTCGAGACCGTGACACTCACCTATCCTATTATCGAGTCGCGCAGTGATGGCGTTCTTAAAATACGCTACCAAGGCTGCGCAGAAGCGGGGTTATGTTATCCACCCACCACACAATCTCTATTTTTAAATGAGATATCAACGGATTCTCAAGCCAATTCCAGCGCACCCAACGCCTCAAGTCTCGTCGTTTCGGAGCAATATCAACTGGCCGAACAGCTGGCCAGCGGTGATAACTTATTATGGTCAATCTTGTTGTTTGTGGGTCTTGGCACTTTATTAGCCTTCACACCATGCGTGTTCCCAATGTATCCGATTTTATCAAGTATTATTGTGGGACAGGGCAAACAAATTAGTACGTCAAAAGCATTCAGCTTGTCCTTTGTCTATGTACAGGGGATGGCAATTACTTACTCAATTTTGGGGTTGATCGTTGCATCTGCTGGCGTGCAATTTCAAGCTGCCTTGCAAAACCCAATATTGCTAACTATTTTTATTATTGCTTTCATCGCTCTGGCATTATCTATGTTTGGCCTATATGAAATCCAGCTTCCTAGCGCGTGGCAAGAAAAACTCAATACCATGTCCAACCAGCAACGCGGAGGCTCTGTATTTGGGGTGTTTTTGATGGGGGTGATCTCTGGATTGATTGCATCTCCTTGTACCACAGCACCGCTGACCAGTATTTTACTATTCATCGCGCAATCGGGAGATTTGCTGTTGGGTTTCAGTGCGCTCTATGCGTTGTCACTTGGTATGGGGATCCCACTGATCATCTTTGGCTTAACCGGGGGGAAACTGCTGCCTAAAGCCGGAGCCTGGATGAACGTGATCAAGGCTATATTTGGCTTTATGATTTTGTCCGTCGCCATTTTCTTCTTTGAGCGAATGGTGGTTGAACCTTGGACGCAATTGCTTTGGTATGGACTGTTCTTAGCTTTATTGGGTTATTTGTTAGAAATCAATGCGCAAAAATCAGCGAGTTTCACGCGAGGGGTTTTCCGCGTCGTATTATTAAGTGGCTTCGTTTATGTGGTATTGCAAAGCGTGAATTTTTTCAATCCGACACTTCCCGCTGTAGCCAACACAACCAACCAACACAAAGTTGATATCCATGAACAGTTTACCCAAGTAAGAGATTTGGGTGAACTTGCCATGTACATTGAGCGCGCTAATGTCGAGGGTAAAACCGTCATGGTCGATTTATATGCGGATTGGTGTGTCGCCTGTAAAGAATTCGAAAAATACACTTTCCCCGACCCTGCGGTACAAAAAGCCCTTAGTAATACAATGTGGTTACAAATTGATTTAACCGATAATACTCCGACTAATCTTGAATTTCAGGAAGTATTTGAGGTTACTGGGCTCCCGACAATCATGTTCTTTGATAAAGAAGGAAACGAACTGACCACTTCTCGCATAACCGGTTTTGTCGATGCCGACACATTTGCCACTCATGTAAATCGAATTTTTGACGATACAACTCAATAGAGAATTAATCATCTAGAAACCTGTCTTCGCATATGAATATGCAACACAAAAGGATGCAATATGTTAGGGATAATTTTTACCACCTTACTCGATATGGTCGAGGATAAAATGGGGTACGCTATAGTCGATGAGCTGTTGCTCTCAACAAAGCTCGAAGGCAGTTACACTGGAGTGGGTCACTACGATTTTAACGAACTACTAAAAATCGTTGTGGCACTTTCAGAAAAAACCGGCATTGCGATACCTGATTTACTTGAGGCCTTTGGAGAATATCTTTTTGGCAAACTGATGCAAGGGCATGCCTCGTTGTTACCAGATAATATTAGCATGATCGATTTGTTATCCGAACTCGATTCTAATATTCATGTGGAAGTCTTAAAACTTTATCCAAACGCGACTTTACCTACATTTACTATTATCAATAAAAGCCACTCCCACATAGACTTACTTTATCGCTCACCACGCCAGCTTGAACAACTCGCAGTGGGTCTGATTAAGGGTTGTGCAGAATATTTTGATGAAACCTGTGAAATCTCGTTAGAAACGATGACCTCATCCCCTCATGAAGTCAAAATTTCGGTAAATTTGCAGTGAAATAACCAAAAAAATAAGACAAACTAACTTTTTTATCTGATAAGACCAGTAAAGTACTGCAACTTTGCACATTTTCACTATAATGCTACCAATTACCTTGTTATCTTGCATGATAGCGTTACGTTGGGAGCATAATTGTGAACATTCTCATCTTAAATGGGCCTAATCTTAATTTGCTAGGCACACGCGAACCTGAAGTTTACGGTAGCGAAACACTAACAGATGTCATGCAAGCTTGTGTCGAAATCGGTTCAGAGCTTGGTTGTGCGGTCGAGCATTACCAAAGCAATCATGAAGGTCAATTAGTCGATCGTTTGCATCAAGCTGCGGGCAACTATGATGCGATCATTATTAACCCTGCAGCGTTCACTCATACGAGCGTCGCGCTCAGAGATGCGTTACTCGGCGTTGCAATTCCATTTATTGAAGTGCATGTCTCCAACGTGCACGCTCGAGAAACATTTCGTCATCATTCCTATTTTAGCGACATCGCACAAAGTGTGATTGTCGGTTGCGGTACATATGGCTATCAACTTGCTGTCATGACTGCAGTAAGAAACTTTTCACCAAATTAAGAACCTCATAAGGCTTTTCCAATGGATATTAGAAAAATCAAAAAACTCATCGAGCTAGTTGAAGAATCTGGCATTGCAGAATTAGAGATAACCGAAGGCGAAGAGTCCGTGCGCATTCACCGTGGTAGTTCTGCACAAGCAGTACAATATGCACCGGCTCCACTTGCCTCAGCCCCGATTGCAGCCCCCACAGCGGCTCCAGCTGCTGCACCGGCAGTCGCGACTGAAGCACCGGCGGAAGTAGCAGGGCATCAGGTAAAATCTCCGATGGTTGGTACGTTCTATCGTGCCGCAACACCTGAGGCCAAGTCTTTTGTAGAAGTTGGTTCCAAAGTCAACGTTGGTGATACTTTATGTATTATCGAAGCAATGAAAATGATGAATCAAATCGAAGCAGACAAAGCCGGTACCATCAAAGCCATCTTGGTTGATAACCAAGACGCAGTTGAATTCGATCAACCATTATTCGTCATCGAGTAAGGTTGCCTTATGCTTGATAAAGTATTGATAGCTAATCGCGGTGAGATCGCTTTGCGGATCTTACGTGCGTGTAAAGAACTCGGGATCAAAACCGTTGCGGTGCATTCAACTGCCGACAAAAACCTCAAACACGTTTTGTTAGCTGATGAGTCCATTTGCATTGGTAAGCCTTCAGCACAAGAAAGTTATCTCAATATTCCACGTCTGATTGCCGCGGCTGAGGTAACGAACTCTGTTGCGATCCACCCTGGTTATGGTTTTTTGGCCGAAAGTGCTGATTTTGCTGAAGCGGTCGAACGCAGTGGTTTTGTGTTCATTGGTCCAAAAGCTGAAACTATTAACATGATGGGCGATAAAGTTGCCGCCATTAACGCGATGAAAGCGGCTGGCGTACCATGTGTCCCAGGCTCTGATGGTCCATTAACTGACGATAATGAACGCAATAAAGCGATTGCTAAGCGTATTGGGTATCCGATGATTGTCAAAGCAGCTGGCGGTGGCGGTGGCCGTGGTATGCGCGTAGTGCGCAGTGAAGATGAGTTGGTGTCATCTATTGCGACGACCAAGGCAGAGGCTAAAGCGGCTTTCAACAATGACGTCGTGTATATGGAAAAATATCTCGAAAATCCTCGTCACGTTGAGATTCAGGTTTTAGCCGATGGTCAAGGCAATGCGATACATCTAGGTGAACGCGATTGCTCAATGCAACGTCGTCACCAAAAAGTAGTCGAAGAAGCTCCAGCACCCGGTATTTCTGAACAAATGCGCGAAAAAATAGGTGAGCGCTGTCGCAAAGCCTGTATTGAAATTGGCTATCGCGGTGCGGGTACGTTTGAATTCTTGTATGAGAACGGTGAATTTTACTTCATCGAAATGAATACTCGTATTCAGGTTGAGCATCCTGTGTCAGAAATGATCACTGGTGTAGATTTAATCAAAGAGCAACTGCGTGTTGCCGCTGGTCAGCCATTGTCCATTGACCAATCACAGATCAAAATAAAAGGCCACGCCATTGAATGCCGGATTAATGCTGAAGATCCAAAAACCTTCTTACCAAGTCCCGGTAAAATTGATATGTTCCACGCACCAGGTGGTTTAGGAGTGCGTTGGGATTCACATATTTACAGTGGTTATTCTGTGCCGCCATTTTACGATTCAATGATTGGTAAGTTGATTACTTATGGTGAGAGTCGTGATGAGGCAATTAACAAAATGCGCCATGCACTTGAGGAACTGGTGGTTGACGGCATCAAAACCAATGTAGAGCTCCAAAAAATGATTATGGCTGACGAGAACTTTTTTGCCGGTGGAACAAATATCCACTACTTAGAGAAGAAACTCGGCTTACAGTAATCGGTAATGTGACTGATTAAGCCCCTTCACTGAAGGGGCTTTTTTTGTGTTGCACTAAGCTACATCATCAGCCTGTTCCATAATATAGTTGCGATAACGGTACCAAGGAACCTGTGGATGAGCATGATGGACTTGATGCAAATTCTGTCCAAGTAGCAACCAACGCGCCCCGATAAAATTATAATTGCGTGCGACATCGTCACGTGTTCGTCCCTGATGAGGATGATGTGGTACCCAATCCAGTACCCATGCCAATATGCCGGTCGCAAGCCACGCCGGGAGCCACCAATACCAAAGCACATTAGTCATCCCAAAGAGGCTGATAAATCCTGCATTTAATGCGGCTAATCCCAATAATTCATTAATCACGCGCTGTTGGTTCAACTGCGGCACCTTGCCCGAACGAATTTGCTTAAAGTAAAACCATCCATAATAGCCAATGACTAAGGGAGCTTTAAGCACACTTAGCCATAAGGGCCCAGCAATAAACGCATCAGGATCTCTATCAGCCCGATTAGCAAATGCATGATGTTGCATGTGATTGTAAACAAATACACTATAAGGGATCCCCAGAGGCAAGCTTGCTAATCGCCCAAGCCATAATTCCATGCTAGGTTGTTTGCGCCAAATTAAGCGATGGCTGGCCTCGTGCATGACGGTAAAGCTGCCATAAGCTAAGCCGACGAGTCCCAGCCCAACCAACCAATAAGGCAATCCGAGGAATATAGTGCCTGCACCCAGTAGACAGTATCCACCTGCTAATAAAAAGATTAAGCATATTGTTGGTTTGGCAAAGCTGGATTCACGTAGCATAAAATCGCTCCTGTTTTTTAAGGAACTATAATGCAATTAAAGAGACTAATTTATAAAAAGGCGACAAGCTTTTATTTTTTTGCGACAGTTTTTTATATTTATACGACAAACATTTACTAAAATGCGACATTTATGAAACCAAACTATTATGTTCTGCCTAATAGCTTTATCAGTCAATTGCCCCTCACGTGTCGACGTTTTGGTATCGATGAAAGCTCCGTGCTCAAGCAAGCAGGACTGTCAGAAGAGATTTTGCATGCCGATTACCGGTTGATTCCACTATCGCAATTTGTCATTTTGTTGGAACAACTTTATCGTGAAAGTGAAGCACTTGATAGCATTGGGCATTTTGCACAACAGCAAGACATCAGTCGATTATTTATGCTCAAGCATCTTTTATTGCGGTGCCAAACG
>JALRKK010000092.1 GCA_023268935.1 Glaciecola sp. | reverse complement strand
AGGAATTTGGGGTTACCAGATCACAGCCCGCAAACGTTTGCCGGGCATCTTGTCTGGCTTAATTACCAGCGCTATGCCGCACCGATTTTTTTCTTTGTTGTATTTAATGTATTCGGTGTGATCGCATATGGGACGTTACGTGTGCTCAATGGTTATGCACAAAAGCACGCCTTAGGACTACAAAATACCACACAAAAAATTCTATTAGTGGTTGAATGGGTGCCGGTTCGTCTTGCTGCGGTAGGCTTTTTGATTGTAGGGCACTTTTCTCGCGCACTTCCAGTGTGGTTGTCTTTGTGTGTTGATACTAGCACTTGCGCTAAAGACGTATTAACTAGAGTCGCAATCGCAGCAGAAGACGTTCAATCTGAGCCTGATGATCTGGTAACCGAGGCCGTTACGTTGGTCAGCTTAGCTAAACGAAATATATTATTCATCTTGTCAATAGTCGCTATTTTAACCCTCTTGGGTGCAATCCAATAGTGCTAATTGATCGTGGTGTTTTATTTGTGATCTCCCTTTAACACCTGTTTTTTTCAGTCTTTTTTCCTGTTTAATACAATCCTGGCGCAACTTTTCTGTTTGTAAAACAACCAGCGGGGTTGTGTTAATCGTTGTTCTCAGTTAAAATTTGGACAAATGGTATTACCAATATAATAATTTGGTAAATTTTTTTTACAAGCTGAGAGCTCATGGCTGGCATTAAACAACAAAAATTATCCGATATTATTACGGAAAAACTCGAAAGTATGATCCTCGATGGTTCGTTTGTTGCAGGTGAACGCTTGCCTGCAGAACGAGTCTTGGCTGAAGAATTTAATGTTTCTCGCCCTTCACTGCGTGAGGCTTTCCAAAACTTACAAGCTAAAGGTTTGGTTGAGCGCAAACAGGGCGGAGGTACGTTTGTCAGCTCTAAGCTCAACGCCAACATGACCGACCCATTGTTAGCACTCGTTGCGAATCGACCTGAAACACAGTTTGATTTACTAGAGTTTCGCCATGCTTTAGAGGGCATGGCGGCTTATTACGCCGCTTTACGAGGTCAACCTGAAGATTATCAAAACTTACAGCGTGCATGGCTTGCCTTGCAAGCGGAAGAACAATTAGAGATCTCGCACGAGGCGCATTTACTGAGTGAGTTTTATTTGGTGATGGCCAAAGCCACGCATAATATGATCTTGCAGCACGTAATGCGCAGCCTCAAAGGCATGCTGCAAGAAAATATCCATAAAAATCTCGAGATGCTCAAAATCGTACCGGATGCAGGACGAATCATCAAAGCATACCGGGAAAAAATTGTGTCAGCCATTGTGGCACAAGACCCAGATACTGCTCGAAGCACCAGCAATGCTTTGCTTGTGTACATTGAAACCACTTTATTAGACATCAATCAGCGTGACACGGCTGTTCAGCGTGCTATGCGACGTATTGACGTAAATTCAAAATAAGCTAACAGGACCCCTTATGACAGATCAAATTTTAGCTGACATCGATCCCCAAGAAACGCAGGAATGGATAGAATCCTTAGAATCTGTATTAGAAGCAGAAGGCGTGGATCGTGCTCACTTTTTACTTGAGCAACTTATTGAAAAAGCTCGTCGCAATGGTGCACATTTACCGTATGATGCGACCACAGCGTATTTGAATACTATCCCACCAGGACAAGAGCCAACGATGCCTGGCGACCAAACCATTGAGACCAAAATTCGCAATGCGATTCGTTGGAATGCGTTGATGATGGTATTGCGTGGCTCTAAAAAAGACCTAGAGCTAGGTGGTCATATCTCGTCATTCCAGTCATCAGCGATGTTGTACGATGTGGGTTTTAACCACTTTTTCCGCGCGCCAAATGACAAAGACGGCGGTGATTTTGTATTTGTACAAGGACACGTTTCACCAGGTATTTATTCACGTGCGTTTATTGAAGGACGATTGACTGAAGGTCAGCTAGATAATTTCCGTCAGGAAGTTTCGGGTGAAGGGTTATCTTCTTATCCACATCCTAAATTGATGCCTGATTTTTGGCAGTTCCCAACGGTTTCCATGGGCCTAGGTCCAATGCAGGCAATCTACCTAGCCCGCTTCTTAAAGTACTTAACTAACCGCGGCTTGAAAGATTGTTCTGACCAACGTGTCTGGTGCTTCATGGGCGATGGTGAAGTGGATGAGCCAGAAAGCTTAGGGGCAATTGGTCTTGCTTCTCGTGAAGGTTTAGATAATTTAACGTTCGTTATTAACTGTAACTTACAGCGCTTAGACGGTCCAGTGCGTGGTAACGGCAAAATTATCCAAGAGTTGGAAGGCACATTCCGTGGTGCAGGTTGGGAAGTAATCAAAGTCATTTGGGGGCGTTATTGGGATCCATTACTGGCCCGTGACACCTCAGGCAAGTTATTAGATTTGATGAATGAAACCGTGGATGGGGAATACCAAAACTGTAAAGCAAATGGTGGTGCCTACACCCGTGAACACTTTTTTGGCAAATACCCAGAGCTCAAAGAAATGGTCGCCAACATGTCCGATGATGATATCTGGCGTCTAAACCGAGGTGGTCACGATCCAGTGAAGGTCTACGCAGCTTACAAAAAAGCCTCAGAAACCCAAGGCCGTCCACAAGTTATTCTAGCGAAAACAGTCAAAGGTTACGGCTTAGGTGCGGCAGGTGAAGGTAAAAACATCGCGCACAACGTTAAGAAAATGGATAAAGAATCCATTCGTATTTATCGCGACCGTTTTAATATCCCTGTTTCTGATGAAGATTTGGAAAACTTACCGTATTACAAGTTTGACGAAGCGTCTGAAGAGTATCAATACTTAAAAGCTCGTCGTGATGCGTTACATGGGTTTATGCCACGTCGCTTACCAAAATCAACGGTTGAGTTACCAGCACCACCACTCAAAGCATTTGAAGCGGTAACCAAAGGCTCAAATGGGCGCGAAATCTCTACTACGATGGCGTTTGTGCGTGTCTTGACTTCATTGCTAAAAGATAAACAAATGGGTAAACATGTGGTACCGATCATTCCAGATGAAGCACGCACCTTTGGTATGGAAGGTTTGTTCCGTCAAGTGGGTATCTATGCCAATGAAGGTCAAAAATACGTTCCACAAGATGCGGATCAGGTGGCATTCTATCGTGAAGATAAAAAAGGTCAGGTATTACAAGAGGGGATCAACGAACTTGGTGCGATGTCGTCATTCGTGGCTGCCGGTACCTCATATTCATTGAACGATGTGCCGATGTTACCTGTGTACATTTACTACTCAATGTTTGGTTTCCAACGCGTAGGTGATATGGCGTGGGCAGCAGGTGACAGCCAATGTCGCGGATTCTTGGTCGGTGGTACGGCAGGTAGAACCACACTAAACGGTGAAGGTCTACAGCACCAAGACGGCCATTCGCACATTCAAGCGGGCCTGATCCCAAATTGTATTTCTTACGACCCAACCTATGGCTATGAAATGGCAGTCATCGTACAAGACGGTACACGCCGTATGCTAGAAGAACAAGAAAACGTCTTCTACTACTTGACGGTAATGAACGAAAACTACGTTCAACCAGAAATGCCAAAAGGCTGTGAAGAAGGCATTATTAAAGGTATTTACAAGCTGGACACTGTGGGTAAGGGCAAGCTTAAAGTCAAACTCTTAGGTTCAGGTACGATTTTGGTGAAAGTGCGTGAAGCGGCAGCGTTATTGGCTGAAAAATTCGGTGTTGAGTCTGAGGTTTACTCAGTACCTTCATTTAATGAGCTTGGTCGTGATGGTCTTTCAGTTGAGCGTCATAACATGCTCCACCCAACGGATAAGCCACAAAAAGCATATATTACAGAGGTGCTTGAGGCAGGTAATACAGGACCTACGATTGCGGCAACGGATTATATGAAAGCCTATGCGGATCAAGTTCGTGCCTATGTGCCTGGCGCCTATCGCGTGTTAGGTACCGATGGTTTTGGTCGCTCTGATAGTCGTCAGAACTTGCGTCGTCACTTTGAGGTAGATGCTGAATTCATCGCAGTAGCCGCTTTATATGAGTTAGTCAAAGCCGGTGATTATAAAGCGCAAGATCTAGCAGCAGCGATTGCTGAACTAGGTATTGATGCAGATAAAATTAACCCACTTTACGCCTAAGGAGCATAGCTATGTCTGATATTAAAGATGTGTTCGTCCCTGACTTGGGTGAGGATTCGGTAGAAGTCATCGAGATTTGTGTGTCGGTTGGCGACAGTATTGATGCAGAAGATGCCATTGTCACAGTAGAGTCTGATAAAGCCTCTATGGATATCCCTGCGCCGTTTGGTGGCACCATTAGTGAAATCTGTGTCGCGGTGGGGGATAAAATCTCAGAAGGGACGTTATTGGCAAAGATTGCCAGTGCTGACTCAGAGGGTGCGACAATAGCTGAAGCGCCTGTGGCTAGTGAAGCGCCTGCAGTCGAAACAGTCCAAGCGGAGGCGCCTAGCGGTGAATCCATAATACAAGTCACTGTGCCTGATATTGGCGGTGATGAAAATGTAGACGTTATTGAAGTATTAGTGGCTGTAGGTGATAGCGTTGAAGCAGAAGATGGTTTGATTACGCTAGAGACTGACAAAGCCTCTATGGATGTACCAAGCCCTGAAGCCGGTGTGGTTAAGGCAATTCACGCGGCAGTAGGTGATAAAGTTTCAGAAGGTTCCCTAGTCATTGACTTAGCCATATCGACTGGTGCGACTGAGTCTGCTACTACAACAGAGCCTGCTGTACCTACTGAACCGGCAGCTCAACCAGCACCAACTGTGGCCGCAACCTCAGCTGCTCCAAGTACTATTCAAGTGACCGTGCCAGATATTGGTGGTGACGAGAATGTTGACGTGATTGACGTGTTGGTCGCGGTGGGTGATAGCGTCGATGCGGAAGATGGCCTGATTACGTTAGAAACCGATAAAGCATCGATGGATGTCCCGTCACCAGAGGCGGGTGTAGTCAAAGCTATTCACGCGTCTGTAGGGGATAAAGTATCACAAGGCTCTTTGGTCATTGACTTAGAAGTTGCCGGGGCTTTAGATGTTGATACACCAGCGGCTCCTGCACCGGCGCCACAAGCCAGTGCGCCAGCGCCACCTGCCACGATTGCGCAAGTGTCCCCATCAACTGTAAGTAAAGCACCACCTGTGCCACATCATCCGTCTGCAGGTGAAATTAAAGCGACAGGCCGTGTGCACGCATCACCTTCAGTGCGTCGTTTAGCCCGTGAGTTTGGAGTTGATTTAACCCAAGTCACAGGTTCTGGCAACAAAGGTCGTATCGTAAAAGAAGATGTCCAGTCTTATGTGAAATACGAATTGTCACGTCCAAAAGCCACTGCCGCGCCAGCAACAGGTGGTGGCGAAGGCGGTCTGCAAGTGATTGCGCAACCTAAAGTTGATTTTAGCAAGTTTGGTGAGGTAGAAGAATTGCCGTTAACGCGTATTCAAAAACTATCAGGCCCTAACTTGCACCGCAACTGGGTGACGATTCCACACGTTACACAGTTTGATGAAGCGGATATTACGGATTTAGAAGATTTTCGTAAGCAGCAAAATGTGGTGGCTGAAAAGCGCAAGCTAGGCTTTAAAATCACGCCACTTGTTTTTATGATGAAAGCCGCAGCAGATGCCTTAAAAGCCTATCCAACGTTTAACTCGTCACTGTCGGCCGATGGTGAGAGTTTAATTCTCAAAAAATACTTCCATATCGGGATTGCGGTAGACACCCCTAATGGTTTGGTTGTACCAGTGGTACGTGATGTAGACCAGAAAGGTATTTATGAGTTATCACAAGAGTTGATGGAGATCTCTATCAAAGCTCGTGAGGGCAAATTAAAGGCCGCAGATATGCAAGGATCGTGTTTTACCATTTCAAGCTTAGGCGGTATTGGCGGTACGGCATTTACACCAATTGTCAATGCCCCAGACGTTGCTATTTTGGGTGTGTCAAAATCTGAGATAAAACCAAAGTGGAATGGTAAAGATTTTGATCCAAGGTTAATGTTGCCGTTATCTTTATCGTACGACCATCGTGTGATCGATGGTGCGCTCGCCGCGCGCTTCACGGTTCACTTGAAAAATGCGTTAGAAGATTTGCGTAACATATTGCTATAACAGTGTCTGAGTCAGGGATTGTGAAAACCTCTGGCTCAATTTAATCGATTGAAATCGTTGTGTTTATTTTGAACATAACGGATAAAACAGGGTACAATTTCCCTGTCAAATTAACTCCAAGTTTTGAGGTCATAATGAGCGAAATAAAAACGCAACTAGTCGTACTAGGTGCAGGTCCAGGCGGATACAGTGCTGCATTCCGTGCAGCGGATTTAGGGATTGAAACCGTGCTAGTGGATGCACGTGCTACGCTTGGTGGTGTGTGTTTAAACGTCGGTTGTATTCCTTCAAAAGCGTTATTACACGTTGCAAAGGTGATTGAAGAAGCGAAGCATTTATCTAGTCACGGTGTCACATTCGGTGAGCCACAAATCGACCTAGACAAAGTTCGCGCTTGGAAAGACAGTGTAGTTAGCCAGTTGACCAAAGGCTTGGGCGGCATGTCAAAAATGCGCAAAGTTAAACATGTACAAGGTTACGGCAAATTCACAGGCTCTAACACATTAGAAGTGACAGGGGATGATGGCGTAACGACCATTACCTTTGATAATGCAATCATCGCTGCAGGTTCTGAACCAGTGGCTCTGCCGTTCATCCCAGAAGATGACCGTGTAATTGACTCAACGGGTGCGCTTGAAATGAAAGACATCCCAGGCAAGATGCTTGTTCTAGGTGGCGGTATCATTGGTCTTGAAATGGGCACAGTTTATCGCTCTTTAGGTTCGCAGATTGACGTCGTTGAGTTTTTAGATCAGCTTGTCCCTGCTGCTGATAAAGACATCATCAAAGTCTACATGAAAACCATCAAAGACAAGTTCAACGTGATGCTAGAAACCAAAGTTACCGCGGTGGAAGCAAAAGACGACGGTTTATATGTGACGTTTGAAGGCAAAAAAGCCCCAGCAGAGCCAGTGCGCTATGACAAAGTACTTGTTGCAGTAGGTCGTCGTCCAAACGGGTCACTTGTTGCTGCCGAAAAAGCAGGTGTAACGGTTGATGAGCGAGGCTTTATTAGTGTTAATAAGCAAATGCAAACCAACGTACCGCACATTTACGCGATTGGTGATCTAGTTGGTCAGCCAATGCTTGCGCACAAAGCGGTACATGAAGGTCATGTGGCAGCTGAAGTCATTTCTGGTCAGAAACATTACTTTGACCCACGTTGTATTCCTTCAGTTGCGTATACTGAGCCAGAAATTGCTTGGGTTGGCCTCACTGAAAAAGAAGCGAAAGAGCAAGGCGTTAACTACGAAGCGGCAGTATTCCCATGGGCGGCTTCAGGGCGTGCGATTGCACAAGCAGCAACAGACGGTATGACCAAAATGATCTTCGATAAAGATACAGGTCGTGTCATTGGTGGTGCAATCATCGGTACGAATGCTGGTGAAATGCTTGGTGAAATCGGTCTTGCGATCGAAATGGGTGCGGATGCTGAAGATGTGGCATTGACCATTCATGCTCACCCAACCTTAAATGAATCTATTGGTATGGCTGCTGAAGTTTACGAAGGTAGCATCACGGATATGCCAAATCCAAAAGCGAAAAAGAAGTAATATTCTGAACGTTTAACTTATTGCAAAAAACCTGATTTAGTTTTCTAAGTCAGGTTTTTTTTGTAAATTGAAAAAAGTTGTGTATCGTTAGCACTATGCGTCAGATTGAAATCTTTGAAGTCCCTAGTCCTTGTATCGGAGTGTGTACTAATGGCCCTCGTGGTTATTGTACAGGCTGTTTTCGCTCGAGAGACGAAAGGTTACACTGGCTTAATATCGATAATAATACACGCAAGCAAATTAACGATGCTTGCTCCAGGCGTAAAGCCTCTTACCTCAAACGCAAGCAAAGCCAAGCCAATACCTCACAACCAACTCAGGTTCAAGAATCGACGCCACAACAAGATTCTTTGTTTTAGCTCGCACAATAGACGGTTACGTCTATACTAATGCAAGCCCAAGCAACTTGATGGATCTACGAAGACATATCTCTAGCTGAACAAAGATTCTTCAATGCTGGTTCATTGAAGGGTTCTGAATTAAAATACACTGAAATCTTACAGATGTATCAACAAGCGCAATCAGATGCGAATAAGATCCATAATTTAATTTAATCTACAAAACAGCAGGAATACACTATGAAATTGCGACTAGCTACTGCAATTGTTGCCGTATTAGTTGGTGCAGCGGCGCACGCAGAGGATGTCCAAAAACCGTTTACAATGGACGGTGAGTTTGGCTTTATCTTGACTTCTGGCAATACTGAGACTACCTCTTTATCAGCCGGTTTAAAAAGTGTACAAGAGTTAACGGATTGGAGTAATGAGTACACGGCTGAAGTCCTTTACAAACAAGATGAATTAGATAATGGTACCGAAACCACTGCCCAAAAATTCTTTACTTCAGGACAGGGTAACTACAAATTGACGAATCCGAGACAACGGTTGTTTGCATTCGCTTCTTACGAGGATGATCGCTTTTCGAATTTTGCTTTTCAGTCAACTGTCGCACTTGGTTGGAACGAAAAAGTACTCGATACAGAACAACAAAGATTCAGTTACTCAGTCGGTCCGGGTTACAGCTTTGCTGAAGATCAAATGGGAGAAGACTTGAGCAGTGTGATCCTGCGTGGTGCAATTGACTATTCGTATAAATTATCGGACAACGCCAAATTAACACAAGTATTTAGTACAGAATACGGTGAAGATAACGTCAAATCACGTTCGAAAACCTCAGTCAGTGCAAAACTTGCCAACGGTTTATCAATGAAAGTGTCGTTAAAGTTAGACCACAATACGGAAGTGGATGAAGGCCGCGAAAATCTCGATACTGAGACTTCCGTGACCTTAGTATACAGCTTCTTTTAGAACAAAATACGTGTTTTGATGGTGCCTTTGATCTGCACAAGTTCAGCAAAGGCATCTTCGGCACGGCCAGTTTCAACTTCCAGCACCACATAACCAATATTTTCATTCGTTTGAAGATATTGTGCAGCAATATTAATGCCTTCTTTAGCAAAGGCTTGGTTAATTTGCGTCAATACACCAGGGGCATTTTCGTGGATATGCAACAAACGTGAATGCTTGGCATGACCGGGAAGGGAGACTTCTGGGAAGTTTACGGCAGAAAGTGTCGAACCATTGTCTGAGTACTTCGCCAATTTACCAGCTACCTCAATACCAATATTTTCTTGAGCCTCTTGCGTTGAGCCACCTACGTGAGGGGTTAAGATAACATTGTCAAATTTGCGCAGTGGAGATTCAAATTCTTCATTATTTGACTTGGGCTCAACTGGAAATACATCGACAAGTGCTCCGTTAAGTTTACCCGATTCCAATGCTTGTGCGAGGGCATCGATGTCAACGACGGTACCACGTGCAGCATTTATCAAAATCGCACCGTCTTTCATTTCAGCTAATTCTGAAGCACCAATCATGTCTTGAGTATCAGGCGTCTCAGGGACGTGTAAGCTGATAATGTCAGAGGTATTTAATAGTTTTTTCAAGGTCTTTATTTGGACCGCATTACCCAATACGAGCTTGTCTTCGATATCGAAGAACTGCACTCGCATGCCTAAATGTTCAGCTAGAATAGACAGCTGTGTACCGATATGACCGTAGCCAATGATACCTAAAGTTTTGCCTCGCGCTTCATAAGAGCCTACGGCGCTTTTTTCCCATTCACCGCGATGCGCTTTGGCGTTTTTAGACGGGATACCACGAAGCAGTAAAATCAAGCTTCCTAACACTAACTCAGCAACTGAGCGAGTATTGGAAAACGGGGCGTTGAACACTGGGATGCCACGAATCTGTGTGGCTTTTAAATCAACCTGATTAGTTCCAATGCAAAAACATCCAACAGCGATAAGCTTTGGTGAATTAGCAACAACATTTTCTGTGATTTGGGTACGTGAACGAATTCCGACAAAGTGTACATCTTGCATTTTCTCAATTAACTCATCCTCTGGGAGAGATGTCTTGAGATATTCAATGTTGCTATAACCATTGCTGTGTAGAGTATCTACAGCACTCTGGTGTACCCCTTCAAGGAGAAGAATTTTGATTTTGTCTTTGGGCAATGATACTTTGCTCATGCGATTGCGTTCCTGTGTTGCGTTTGATGTCAATTAAGACATCTAGACGTCTAAAATATATAAGTGCGCAATTTAGCAAAGTTCCGTTGCTATGGATAGTCCTTTTTCGTCTATACTAGACTTTATTGCGAGTATGTTTTACTGAATGGTAGTAACACCATTATCTGTGGCGACCAATACAATATCAGCACCGCGTTGAGCGAATAAACCATTAGTCACAACACCAACGATTTGGTTGATTTGTGCTTCTAATTTACGTGGCTCTAGTATTTCTAAATTGTGCACATCCAATATAACATTGCCATTGTCTGTGACAACGCCGTCACGATAAACCGGATCGCCACCTAATTTGACCAACTCCCTGGCAACATAAGAACGAGCCATTGGAATCACCTCAACCGGAAGAGGGAAATCGCCTAACACGTCAACTTGTTTTGAGTCATCAATGATACAAACAAACTTTTTGGCAACTGCGGCAACGATTTTTTCACGAGTTAAAGCTGCACCACCGCCCTTGATCATGTGTTTATGTTCGGTAATTTCGTCCGCACCGTCCACATAGATATCAAATTGATCGACACTATTGAGATCAAATACATCTATCCCTAGGGCCTGTAAGCGCCGCGTTGATTCATCAGAACTCGACACAGCACCTTCAATGAGGTGCTTCTTGTCAGCCAGAGCTTCAATGAAGTAGTTCACGGTTGAGCCCGTGCCAACGCCGATGATATCTCCATCTTTCACATACTGAACCGCGGCAATCGCAGCTGCTTTTTTCTTTTCATCTTGTGTCATAGTATTTCTCGACCAGTTGTTTGCTGTATTTTACCTTAGGGCGTTGAACGTACAAAAACCTTTTGTTCAGTTATTACATAATCCATTGGTATATCCCACGGATTAACAGGTAGCTGAGGGACTTGCTGTACGCTGTGCGCAATACCTATAAATTCAGGGCGCTCCGGTTGGCTAACTAAATCAGCCAGAGTGCGGTCATAAAATCCCCCACCCATACCGAAACGCATACAATGTTCGTCAAAGCCAACTAATGGCGTACAAATCAGATCTAGCTGATTTGCATCAATACAACGAGATCGGTCTAGTACGGGCTCCAAAATAGCAAATTTATTCGCCTGCATCTTTGTCTTCGGCGTATATGCTTGAAATAATAAAAACCCATCTCTATTTGGCTCAAGAATGGGTAAATAAAGTGATTTTTGGGCTTGCCACGCCCATTCAAAAAAGGGCTCTAACGAAACTTCACCATCAAAGGCGAGATACACAGCAATGTGCTTACTGTGTTTTACACTGTCATGCTCGATTAAAAGTGCACATAATTTTGCGGCGGTCATGGTTTGGTACGCAGGAGTAAAACCTCTGCGTAAACGCCGTAATGTTTGCCGCAATTCATGCTTGGTCATATAGAGTATGTTTCTATCAGTAATTCAATTAGCGCGGTGCGCTCAAAGTAGGTAGCTATATTCACTTTGGGTGCATCAAGCCAAATTGGGCTGTGGGTTGTTCCCATTGGCGCAATACTGGTTTGTCCACGATCTACTTCGCCAACTCCGATTTTGGCATGGCCTTGAGTAAACCCAAAAATATCAGGTTGCACCAAATACGCCAAAGGAAATACATCGTGGAAATAGCAGACGCGCTCATCTTTTCCTTGGGAATAAAAGTCCATGTAAAATTGAGAGGAATCTCGGACAAAGCCACCCAACGTCGGATTGGCTTCAGCGAGTATATTCACAAAATCAGGTTCGAAAGGAATATCATAAGTCACATCTAAACCAAACATAGTGAGCGACCAGTCAGCCGCAAATACTTTGGCTGCGGCATGTGCGTCATTCCAGATATTGGCTTCTGCTAAAGGGGTCACATTGCCCTTCACAAACGCCGCACCGCCCATGATGTAAACTTGTTTGATCAAGTTAGGAAGATTCGGTTCAAGATGCAGAGCGGTGGCTAAATTACCCAAAGGTCCGACTGCAACAAGCGTAATCTCTCCGGGATATTGACGAGCCATATCAACGATAAATTGCGCCGCCGGACGAGGATCTAATGCACGTTTAGGCGCTTGGATGGGGATATCGCCAAATCCGTTTTCGCCATGTACAAAATGGGCGTAGGTTGACTCAGGTCCTACCCATGGCATCGCTACGCCTTGGGTGACCGGTATATCTTGTCCAGCAAGATCACATAAGCGAAGTGCGTTTTGTGCAGCCATTTCTACGGGAACATTGCCATATACCGTGGTCAGTCCCAATACGTCAATGTCAGGATGCTGAAACGCGAAAAATATAGCCATTGCATCATCGATACCGGGATCGGTATCCAAAATGATTTTGTGTTTGCTCATGTTATCCATGCTCCGCTAAAAATTGTAAGACTTCATCATGGGTAGGAATGGAGGGCGCAGCCCCGACTCGTGTGACAGCAATCGCAGACGCTGCGCAGGCATGTCGTATTGCTTGCTGGGGTTGCTGATGGATTTGATAATGCGCTAAAAAGAACCCGATAAAGGTATCACCTGCGGCAGTGGTGTCTACCGCATCCACCGTAAACGCCGGATACTCGATATGTTCGCCTTGACTGAACCATTCGACTCCTTGCTTCCCGAGCGTCAACAAAACAGAGCCATGTGCAAAACGGTCTTCAATGAACATCACAATGTCGTCATAGTGCCCACTTCCCGCCAACTCTGCTGCTTCTATTTCGTTGACAATTAATAAATCGATAAGCCGCATGTCCAAATCGTGGATATCGGCGGTCATTGGGGCTGGGTTGAAGGCTACCTTTAAGCCTTTGGCTTTGGCTTGTTCTAGTACCGCTTTGGTGCCTGTGGTTTCGTTTTGCAACAGGACCCAGTCGTCTTCGTTTGCGTCAAATAACGCTCGTTGAATGTCTTTTTCATTGATGAGGCGATTCGCGCCACCAAAGATAAAAATCGCGTTTTCGCCACTGGGTGTCACTTGAATGATCGCATGTCCAGAGGCAGTCGAAGTGCATTGGATAAAGCGACCATTGATCCCGAGTTTGATCATTTCTTGCTTAAACTGAACATCATTTTCGTTGATATAGCCGACGTGTAAAACGTCGGCGCCAGCCTTGGCGAGCGCAATGGATTGGTTAGCACCTTTACCTCCGAGTAAAATTTGATAATCAGTGGTATCGAGTGTTTCACCAGGTTGAACAAAATGAGGAACTTGATAAACATGATCAATATTGATCGAGCCAAAATTAATAATCGCCATCTGTCGTTGGTCTTTAAATAAGTAATTGATGGGGATAGTATAATACGAAATGTTGCGAACGCACAAAAAGATGGATCACCCAAGATGCCGCCGCACATAATTCGCCCGAACGCCGAAATGTTCAGGGCGGAAATATCATCACTGCCGTAGGTTTCTTGATACGGGTCAAGCTTACACAAAAGCAGTCGAGTCAACTTCCTAAAAAAGTAGCATCGGCCAGGGACATGTATGTACAAACGCGCACCCCAGGAGACGAATTCAGCATAGCAAACTGGAATGAAATGTCTAGTGAAATAATTTTTATTTTGTGTGCTTTGAGGAAGATCATTTGCAGAGTTTTTGCTAACATCGTGGCATGAAAACGCAAAAGGTGAACTATGGATTTTATTGGTCTGACGAAGGTCTTAGCACAACACGATATTTTGATTGATGGAGCGGAAGCGCAAGGATTAATTTGTGGGATGTTGTGTGGCGGTATGTCCATTGATGATAAGCAATGGCGCTCAGTATTTGCTGATTTGGTAAACAATGGCGTTGCCATGCCTGAAACCGTAATAGAGGGACTCAACCAGACGTTCACACAGTTAGTTTCGCAACTCACTAGTCATGATTTTGCTTTGCAGTTATTCATTCCCGATGAAGATGAACCCTTATCTGCTCAAGGCTTAGGGCTCATTAATTGGGTCAATGGCTTTAATGCTGGTTTTGGTCTACACCAAACAAACTTAAAAAAATGTTCTGAAGATGTCCAAGAAGGGATTGAAGACTTAGCTCAAATCGCCCGTATGGAAGCGCCACAAGACGAAGAAGACATTGAGGCGGAATTGACCGAAATCATAGAATATGTGCGTATTACAGCTATGTTATGCTTTAACGAGCTTCACCCTGAAAGTGAAGAAAAGCCCACCTTGCACTAATGGATTCGCTCATGTTTACACAGCGCCGTAAAGCTTTATTAGAGAGTTTGCCACCCGATAGTTATGCGATCATTTTTGCTGCGCCAGAAAAAACACGCAGCAACGATACTGAGTTCTTATTTCGTCAAGACAGCGACTTTTATTACCTCACTGGGTTTAACGAACCGAATGCGTGTTTGGTGCTTGTATCTGATACTCAAGAAGCGATTTTATTTTGCCAAGAAAAAGACCCAACCGCAGAAATATGGCATGGACGACGTTTAGGAGTCGAGCAGGCGGCTGAGACTCTGGGGATGACGAAAGCGTTTGGTTTTGCTGAGATATCCGAACACTTACCCAATATCATTAGAGGGATTGGCCAATGTGGGTATATGTTTGGCCAGCAAAGCGTATTTTTGGACACCATAGACCCCATCTTAATGGCATTGCGTAATACGCCTAAGGCACCCGATTCCGCACCGGTAAATCTATTTGATATCACGCCAATATTGCATCGTAGCCGAATGCAAAAGAGTGACGCAGAGCTTGCGTTAATTCGACGCAGTTGTGGCATCGCAGCGAATGCGCACAAAGCTGCCATGCGAGCCTGTCAACCAGGTCTATCAGAAGCTACTTTGGAAGCCGTTTTGCATTATCATTTTGCGTTAGAGGGGGCTCGCTTGCCTGCTTATAATTCGATTGTGGGCGGCGGTGATAACGCTTGTATACTGCATTACACGGTCAACGACCAACCTTTACGCGAAGGTGATTTGGTATTGATTGACGCAGGGTGTGAATATGAAGGTTATGCCGCAGATATTACCCGAACTTTTCCGGTCAATGGTCAGTTTAGTCCGGCTCAAGCAGAGTTATATGATGTGGTCTTAGCTGCACAGGCTGCGGCTATTGCGCGTTGTGTGGCGGGGAACCAATTTGCCGATATGCAACATGCAGCCCTTGAAGTCTTAGTCACGGGGTTGATTGATTTAGGGATTTTACATGGCACCGTTGAAGACAATATCGATCAGCAAACCTATCGTGCCTATTACATGCATGGGATTGGGCATTTTTTGGGACTGGACGTGCATGATGCAGGGATTTACCAGCATAAAGGCGAGCCCACAAAGTTACAACCAAATATGGTACTGACCATTGAACCTGGACTGTATATTGCTAGAGATAGTGAATGCCCTGAGCAGTACAAGGGGATAGGTATTCGCATTGAAGATGATGTCGTCGTGCAGCACAACGGGTGTGAGATTTTAACCAGTGGCGTGCCTAAAACCCGAGCACAAATTGAAGCCTTGATGGGCGAAGCTTACCGTGATCCATTATGTCCCTCTCAAGCATAAATACTGATGTGTGTATTGTGGGTGGCGGCAGTGTGGGTGCCCTGTTGGCCTTACACCTAGCTCATACTACGAACTTGTCAGTGCATTTGATTGAACAACAAAGCTATGATGATGTGTGTGCAGACCCAAGGCACATTGCGTTAGCTGCTTCGACCGTCGATACAATGACTCAGCTTGGCATCGACTGTGCCACTTTAGGGTACCCAATCAAACAAATTCATGTCAGTGATACTGGGTACTTGGGACAATGCCGCTTACAGGCTTCTGAGCTAAATGTGCCTGCGTTAGGATATGTTGTATCTTTATCCGCCTTAACTCGACAACTTCACTTGCAGCTGGGTGATCATCCTCAAGTCATTGTCCATTACCAGAACCGTATTGCCTCTCATGAACACTCTAATGGGCACCACCACATTGCCAGTGACACCCAACAATGGGTCAGCCAATACTGTGTGGTTGCCGCCGGCAACAGCCAAACGATGCCATGGCTACTGGAGACCGAGACACAAAAAGATTACGGGCAGTATGGCGTTGTGGCAAACATCAAAGTCGCCGGCAATGGCCCGCAGCGGTACCGGCATACTACCGCCTTTGAACGCTTTACCCATACAGGTCCTTTGGCCATGCTGCCAATAGAGGACGATACGTACAATATGTTGTGGTCGATGACCCAAGACCAGGCTAAAGCGTTTGTGGCACACTCATCAGCGACACAATGTAGATTAGTGCAAGAGGCATTCGGTACTCGTCTAGGTCGGTTCACGCAGATGGACTCACCTGTCATATTTCCACTGCGATTGACTCAGCAGCAGTCACTGCATCAAGGTATTATCGTACTAGGGAATGCGTCACAAACCTTACATCCCATTGCTGGACAGGGGTTCAATTTGGCTCATCGTGATGTGATTGCGCTCGTCAGGTTATTGGCCGATAAGCATCCACCGTTAGACATTGCTGAGACTTATCGCAAAGCGCGCGCGCGCGACCGCCAAAGCACCATCCAGGCAACCGATTGGTTATTGCACAGTTTCAGTCATGAATTATTGCCATTTATCCTGCCGCGCAATCTTGGGCTCCTTGCGATGCAAAAATCACGCTGGTTGCGCCGGTGGTTTGCGCGTCTGGCTATGGGGTACCGATAATTCCAAGTTTGACTTAATCTCTGCAACTCGAGGCCGATAATCTTGTAGTAGAGAATATGACTCAAGGACGAATACCGTATGTACGAAAGTCACTATGGACTGACGGCGAAACCATTTCAACTTACCCCCGATCCCAATTTCTTTTTTGCCAGTAAACTGCATCGTCGAGCGATGTCATACCTGCAATATGGCTTGTCCCAAGCAGAAGGGTTTATTGTCATTACTGGAGGCATTGGCACCGGGAAGACAACTCTTGCCAATAGTTTATTGGCCAATATAGAGCAAGACATCGTCGCGGTACAGATTGTCACGCCCAAGCTGAGCCCAGATGAAGCCGTGAAGATGGTGGCCGCTAAGTTTGGTATTGAGGTCAGTGAGCGCAGCAAAACAGAGATTTTAAAAGATCTGGAAACCTACCTCTATCAATTATCGAAAGAAGGGCAGCGTGCTTTATTGTTGGTGGATGAAGCACAGAACTTACCGTTAGAGACCATTGAAGAATTACGCATGCTGTCAAACTTTCAACAAAACGGCAAACCGTTATTGCAAAGTTTCTTACTCGGTCAGGATGAGTTGCAACCCATTTTGCGTGCACCCAATATGGAACAGTTCCGCCAGCGTATTGTGGCTTCCTGTCACCTCGCTGCATTGAGTCAAGAAGAAGTCTGCGAATACATTCCATACCGTATGGAACATGCGGGTTGGGATAAGGAAGAGAAGGGCAATTTATTCAGTGCAGAAGCGCTGCAGAGAATTTATGAGTTCACCAAAGGGATCCCTCGTAAAATCAACACGTTTATGGATAGAGTGTTGTTGGTTGGGTTTTTAGAAAACACGCACAATATTGAACTGGAGCACATCGAAAAAGTCATTGATGAAGTGTCACAAGAGATGTTTACTAATGAAGAAATGGCCGATTATGAAGCTGAGCAAGAAGCGATGGCGCAAGTCCGTGCGCAACAAAAACTGGCCAATGAGGCACCGCAAAATCAAATCGCTCAACCACTCGTCGATCCATCTGCTGCACCTCGTAACCCAAGTGTTCCTTATACCACCAAAGCACACACTAAGACGCGTGATGTCGTGTTACAAACGCTTTCAGAACAAGCGCTTGAAGATGGCGAGAACGGTCAACCATTAACGGCCGAAGAACGCTTGAGGTTGGCCGAATACGACATTGAATATTACAAATCACAGCTGGATGAGCTCGTTGGGGCGCTTGATCAAGCACTTGCCAATAAGCTCAAGCTGACCCAATACATCGATACTCTACTGAAGCATAAGTACCGTCGGTACGATAATGAAACGCGGTATCAGAAGGAAAAAGATGAGAGCAAAGGCAGTGAAGAGAAAGAAAACCCCCTTAACTAAGGGGTTTTTTGATTATTGCTCTTCGTATGACAACGAGAAGGTGATGCGGTTTGCCACGCGACAGGCTTGAGACGGTGGTTTCGGCCACAAGCCTCGTTTTTTTGTGACCAACATGAACCGCTTAAACCTTTGCATCTGAGCCAAGCGTTTGCCATGCTGGAATG
>JALRKK010000060.1 GCA_023268935.1 Glaciecola sp. | reverse complement strand
CTACAGCGGTGGTTACTCTAACTAATGAGCTTGAAATCATAAACTACTCCAATGCGTTTAACCAGCTTGCCATAAACACTCAAAATAGGTAGCGCTAGTGCAAAAATCGCCTCATCAGCGCCACACATAATGCTCAACTGGCCGTTTTCGGCACCGGCTTGACCACCAGAAACTGGCGCATCAATAAAAAATAATCCGCGTTCAGCGGCGAGTAAGCAAGCCTGTTTTGCGCATTCTTCGGACGTCGTGGTATGGTCAACAATAATCGTGCCTTGTTTAGCTCCCTCGAGCACGCCGCCTTGTAAGGTTGCGATAACGTCTTCATCTTTACCCACACACATGCAGATTACATCAGCTTGTGCAACACTTTGCGCAAGTTCTGATGACATTACACCACCGTAATGTTTCACCCATGCGGTCGCTTTAGAAATAGTCCGATTATAAACCGTGACATGATAACCGGCTCGCTGCAAATGCCCAGCCATCGGAAATCCCATAACACCCAAACCAATAAAGGTTACATTGTTCATCAAATATTTACCTATTCTAAGATTGCGATAATCTATACTAACCACATATACGTATTATAAGTAATAATAAATGAAAGGATAGAACGATGGATAATATTTATAATTTCACCATGCCTCTCGCATCGGGTGAAACACAAGATTTACGTGAGTATGAGGGACAAGTCTTACTGATTGTGAATACCGCGAGCAAATGTGGCTTTACGCCACAATATAAAGGGTTGCAATTATTACAAGACGAATTTGCTGAGCGTGGATTTAGTGTTTTGGCATTTCCATGTAACCAATTTGGTAAACAGGAGCCAGGCAGTAATTCAGACATCGTGGAGTTTTGTGAACTGAACTACCAAACCACATTTCCTGTGTTTAGTAAGATTGACGTTAATGGCGAGAACGCTGCCCCTATTTACAAATTCATGAAAAACCACGCCAAGGGTATTTTTGGTAGTGAAGGTATTAAGTGGAACTTCACAAAGTTCCTTGTCGACAAAACAGGAGATGTAGTAAAACGCTACGCCCCAACAACAAAACCTGAGCAAATCAAAAAAGACATAGAAAAATATTTATCAGCTTAGGTTTTTTGAATAATTAAATGACAATATTTTCCCAAATACAGATACGGTACTTGTGTACCGTATTTTTTTTCTGCTTCTAAAATTTCATGATATTGGCGACGCTGTGCAGAGATATCACGCATGTAATCATGAATACAGCGAATGCCGGCATGATGAATAACACGAACGTTATCCAAGGATGCCAAATACTCTAATACAGATTGATAACTCACTGGGTTTTGTGGGTTCAGACGAACGGTTTTGGCTTTGCGCTCAGGTTGCTCAGTATAGGCAAAATTTCCATAAATAAGATTGCCAAAACGATGTGCTTCTGCATTAAAAAAGCTAAGAGATAAGCGACCGCCTTCGTTTAAACACTTTAGCAAGTGAGCAACGGTAGCAAGAGGATCTTGGGTCCATTCCAAAACCGCATGACAATAGACATAATCAAAATGAGACGAAATTGATTGCAATGAACCCACTCGCCAATCTACCCACCCATGAGTTGTTTTCTTCGCTTGAGCTATCGATTCTTCCGAAATATCAATGGCCGTAATATCAGCATTGGTTTTGATAATTTCCCGAGTCATGTGTCCCAATCCACAGCCAGCATCTAACGCTGTTTTGGAGGAAAGATCAATATCAAGCATCTGATATTGAGCAAGATAATGACACAAGAGTGCATGGCGTATTTGCCCTTTTGTCGAGCCATAGATGTTATTGGCAAACTTTTGTGTAATACCATCAAATGAGTGATCAGTAGACATAATTAGGCCGGATTGTCGATATCAATAAATTGCGCGTCCAAATTGTATTGCGTTTGCAAATACTCAGCCAGTGCCATCACTCCATAACGCTCTGTGGCATGATGACCTGCAGCAATAAAGGCAATATCTTGCTCTCTTGCACTGTGAATTGTTTGCTCAGATACTTCTCCAGTTACAAACAGATCCATACCATTATTGGCCGCCAAATCTATATAACCTTGACCACCACCAGTACACCAAGCAAGTCGCTGGATCAGTTTATCGTTGGCACCTTCAATTAATAACGAGCGATTAAGTGATGTCGATAAACGCTCCGCAATGACCTGTAAAGATATGGGTTCGTCTAACTCTGCATACTGTAGTACGCCATCGGGAGACGCATTCAAAAAACCTGACACATTGACGCCAAGATGTTTAGCAAGCTGAGCATTATTACCATAGATGGGATGTACGTCTAAGGGTAAATGATAAGCAATAAGATTGATATCATTAACTAATAAGCTCGATAATCGACGTTTTTTCATGCCGCTGATGACGGGATTTTCATTTTTCCAAAAATACCCATGATGCACAATAATGGTATCAGCACCTTCCTCAACGGCACGGTCAATTAAGGCTTGCGAAGCCGTTACGCCTGTGATTACTTTTTGAACAAAGGCAGAACCTTCAATTTGCAACCCATTGGGACAGTAATCTTTGATTAAACCCACATTTAATAGGGAATTCAGCGCATTGACTAAATCATTCCGTAACATCTCTTTACCTGCTATTTATGCCCTAGTTAGACATCAACTATGAAAAATTGTATAAATATTAGAAATTTTAACATTAAATCAAGGTTTCATATACATTATGAGTAAGTTAGATAAAGACGCAGTAATTGCTAAATTTACCGAAGCGTATACAGCAGCACACGGTAAAGCCCCACAAATTGAAGCAAAAGGCGGATGGTACAGTGTAGATGGTGGCAAAAATGTACGTCTTGCAGCCCTTGAGGAAATGACAAATGAATTGAGTGCTTCACCCACACAAGCAGAAACCACAGACAGCACACCTGCACCAAAAGCCACCAAAAAACCAGCAGGAACGAAAGCCCCTGCGAAGAAAAAAGCGGCTAAGCCTGCTAAAGGTGGTTTTTCAGTGAAAGACTTCTGGAAAAACCAAGTTCTGGCCAATCACCCTGGATCAAAAGCTCCACGCTAGACAGCTCAGTATGAATAAAGCCAGCGTTTTAAAAAATACCGCTGGCTATTTCACTGCTCTAGCTTTATTTAGCTAATTGGTGTTTGGCTATGTGCAAAAATACGATGATAAAGACGCATCAATGTGCCTTCTGCTGCGAAGCCAAGTTTTTCTGCGACCGTTTTCTTTTGTGTATATTTGACCGAATACACGTCTCTTTTTTCGTATAGCGCTAACAGTACATCGTCCGAGGTAGAAATCTCATCGACTAAACCAACCTCAAGTGCATCCGTACCATACCAGGTTTCACCTGTTGCTATTTTATCGACATCCAACCCTTCTCGATTTTGCTTTATAAAATTTTTAAACAATATATGAATTTGGTTCAAATCGGCTTTAAACTTGTCACGAGCCTCATCGGTATTCTCACCAATCATGGTCAAAGTACGTTTATATTCACCTGCTGTGTGAAGTTCAATATCAATGTCATTTTTCTTGAGCACCCTGTGAAAATTTGGCAGTTGGGCAACCACTCCAACCGAACCAATTACAGCAAATTTGGCTGAAACAATCTTATGTGCTACGCACGCCATCATGTAACCACCGCTGGCCGCAACTTGATCCACGCAGACGGTCAAATACAGCCCTGCATCGCGTAATCGCTGCAATTGTGACGCTGCCAAACCGTAACTATGCACATACCCACCAGGACTTTCCAATCGCACAATCACTTCATCTTGCGCCCTGTCAGCAACACTCAAGATAGCCGAGACCTCACGACGTAAATATTCCGTTTCGTTGGCATCAACTGATCCCTTAAAATCCAATACGAACACCTTACCATTGCGGCTGGATTCAACGCCTGAAGATACTTTCGCATCGGCATCAGATGCTTTTGCTGAATGATCTTTGGACTTCGCTTTCTTCTTTAAACGCTTTTTTCTAGCTTTATCAAATGCTTTTAACTCACTGTCAGGCACAAGTGCGCGCATAGCATAGTCTTTTAATTCTTGCAAAGCTTGAGAAAGAGAATGGATCTCTAACTGCCCTTTTGCCTCTGTGGCTGGTCTTTGCTTAACGGCTATACCAATCAGCACACCAACAGTAATGAGAATCGCCAAAACCGCAGTCACTGCTTTTGCCAAAAATAGTCCATATTCGTATAAAAATTCCAACAGTCTTATTCCTAAAAAAAACAATTATTAATATGATAACAAAAAAAAAGGTCAGCGCACGCTGACCTTTTGTCAAAAATTGTAACGACTTAGTTCACAACATCTGTATTGGTAACCAATGCCACCCTACCGCCGGATGCTAAGAAATTTGCAATTTGTGATTGCATCTCAGCAGTTACTGCAGCACTAGCTGTCGGACTTAAGCTCGAACCATGTGCCCCTTCATTAAACAGCATATAACCACTGATTGGCGTATCACTTATGACAGTACTAGATACTTGACCAAACCCAGCTTGTTCAACATATGCGTCTTGACCTGATAGTGGTAATGCCGTCGCAACGGGTATAACCTGATCCGGTAAGTTCACCTCACCACCATCACCGACAACTGTCATAACGTGCGTTGCGGTGTTTGTGGCTAAAGTTGACACATAGTTGATCGGATCCGCTGCATCCATCATAGATTGAGCTGCAAAAGCGAACTGATTGAACGTACCATTAACCTCTGCTAGTTGCGCATCAGTCAACGCTGCCATGAAGGATGGTACTGCAGCTGCATTCATCTCATCAGTAGCTTGTGCGTAGCTATCCAAGCCGTTTGTTGCAACAACAAAATTCTGGAAATCTACACTAGATTGACCAAGTAATAACCCTTTGATTAAGTTACCAAATGCAACAGATTCAAGAAGGAAGTTTGCAATACCCGCTCCAGGTGATTCAAGTGATGCAGCTTGAATGGCAAACATACCATCCAGTGCAGCCAAGTCACCGCCCATTGATGTGTTTGCAACCGCTGCAAAGTTACCACCGCCGATGGCCCCTAAAGAAACCCCCATTACTGACACATTCGTGGCATCAAGGTTCACCATTCCCGAAGCTGTGGTATCAACAACTGCATTTAAGCCAAGACGTAAGCCCAACAAATCAGAAACTGCCTGCCATAGATTTGAACGGGCAGTAGGTAGGCTAGCAAGATTCATAAATACTGTCGCAGATACTGTAGTAGCATTGATCTCATCATTGCCGTCACCATTTAAATCGTAACCACGAGAACCATGCAGTGGTTGGTCAATCGCAACCGTTGCAATACCAGCTAGTGATAAGGCGCCGGAAATAGCCAACATATCTTCTTTTTGACGCGTAATACCATGATAGAGAATCGCAACTGGCCAGCCATTTTCCGGTTCACTTATGGCAAAGCCTAAAGCACCTGCTGCGACTGGATCAGGAATGGTAATTTGCACATCTAATGTGGCATTACCTGCATTAGGACCTTTGGCAAGTGGTACGGGGTTGAAACGAGTCAAATGACGGTCACGGTCAAGATTTTTACCATTTGGTAATTGATAATCACCTAAGCCAACGGCACTACATAAAGCGTGATTTGGCCCCGTTGTTAAACCTGCAACCGCGTCGCCGGCACCAGCAATAACGATACCGCTGTCACACGCTGACGTCATAAATTCATTAATCGGAGCAATTGGATTCTCAGCAGTAGGAATTGCTAGGTAATGCGGAAGAGAAATAGTCGCCTGAGCGCGTTTCGCCGCACAAAAAGGACCTGCACCTTGACCTAGGATACCGACGGCAACATTAGCAGCGAATTCATTGACCTGAGGAATAGCATTACCAAAACCGCCCGCAGCTGCACCAAGTAAGCCAGCACAAGTTGTCATGCCGGAAAAATCAGCGGCTTCAATGGCTGGAACTAATGCTGCAGCCTCGGCGGGTAAATTGGCAATACCGAATTGAACGGCACCGGTAACCGCTTCAGCTGAAACCAAACCAAGCGCTTCCATGGCAGTAGGTGCAGCGGTGACATCAGTTGCTACAATCGCCGGCAAAGCTTGTCCAGCAGTTGGGTCGCCCATAGCAGCACGTTGTGCAAATTCACCAATCATTAACTGTTTAATCGTATTTGGAACAGTCATTGTAGATTGCGTCATAAAGGTCGATACGTAGGTGATTTCATCACGCTGCATCCCGGCACCGAGTAGCGGGTTGACAAATGAATTAACCAAGCCTTGTAGTTGCAACTGTGATGGACTAGCCAATGGCATGGTTTGAATATCTTGACGAACCAAATCCCAAGTTGTTGAACCTTGCACCGATTTACCAGAGGAATCCTTAAGCGCAGTGGTCATTACTAACATATGCCCTTGAGCTGCTTTTAATGGCTTTAACGGAACAACAGTGATGGTATTTGAATCTGCCAGAGATAGAACGAAATCTTGGCCAAACTGAAGCTCATCACCGAGTTTACAGCCAGCTGATGGCGTTGTTACTTGGGCACAATCTGGGTCACGCGGATCTAACCCTAAGGTCGCCTCAAAAATTCGCACACCGGCGGCCAAAGTTGATGCATCCAAGCTAACACCAGGAGGAGTAACAACATCAATTACAAAAGGTTGAGTGGTTGACCAACCGTCCAGTACATTTAACGCATTTTGCGGGTCGCCGTAATTAGATGGATCCGCGACTGGAATGTTAAGAGTGTAATCGAAGAAACCATCATCACCTGGCAGCATTAATAGATCGTTAGGTATGTTCAAAGCACCGTTTGCAGGGTCAAATAAAATACGTGACACGGGACTTTGAGATGGGGTTTCTACGCGAAGATCTTCGATAGTTTCACCACCGCCACAGCCAACAAGAGTAAGGGCCGCTGCAATGCTGGTGCTGATAAACAGTTTTTTCATTTTGTCTCCCTAAGAGTATTTTTTTTATTCTTTGGTTTTGTGCACGTTGTTTTATGGATAAACAAGAGCTTAGACCAGTTAGAGTTACGCTTAGTCTATTGTCTTTGTCACTAATTTGCAAAGGATTGTTAACGATATGTAACAACTTTTTATGGATGTATCTAAAAAAATCCTTAAATAAAGGAATCTACGGGTTATTTTTACTCCAAAAACCGTATAATAGCGGCAAATTTGTAAGAGGCTTTTATATGACTGCTCATTTAACCTTCAATGCCCCCAATTGTCTTAAGGATAAAATAATATTAGTTACCGGAGCAGGTGATGGAATCGGCAAAGCGGCCGCACTCACTTATGCAGAACTCGGTGCTGAAGTTATCTTGCTAGGGCGTACTGTGGCAAAATTAGAAAAAACCTATGACGAAATAGTAGCACTTGATGGGAAACAACCGGGCATCATTCCACTTGATATGAAAGGCGCAACACCCAAAAACTATCAAGATATGGGGCAGATGATCTTGGATCAATATGGGCGCTTAGATGGCTTATTACACAACGCATCCATACTTGGACACCTCAGTCCATTTACACAAATTACACCCGAAGAATTTCAAGACGTCATGCAAGTCAATGTGACCGCCCAGTTTAGTATGACGCAAGGTCTTTACCGTGCATTACAGGCAGCACCCAAAGCAAGTATTGTTTTTACCACCTCTGGTGTTGGTCGTGCAGGTCGCGCTTTTTGGGGAACATATAGCATTAGTAAATTTGCAACAGAAGGCATGATGCAAGTGTTAGCTGATGAGGTAAAAAACTCATCGATACGCGTAAATTGTATTAATCCTGGGGCTACGCGGACCTCTATGCGTGGCAAAGCCTATCCTGCAGAAGACCCTATGAAACTCAAAACGCCTGAAGACATCATGTCGACTTATGTTTATTTAATGGCAGATATAAGCCAGGATATAAACGGAAAATCTTTGGATTGCCAACCTAAGTAACAACTCAAGACATTGCAGTGAACTAGAAAACAAAAAGCGACTTAAATTAAGTCGCTTTTTATCATGTTGCTGATATTTAATCGCCAATCTTTGCCCAAGTATCACGCAATTCAACTGTGCGGTTAAACACCAATGCATCCGTTTGATTATCTAGAGTAAAATACCCCGTGCGTTCAAACTGATAGCCCTCACCTACTTTTGCGTCGGCTAGAGACGGCTCCACAAATCCGTGTTTTACCACAAGAGATTCAGGATTTAGGGAATCGAGGTAATTTTGTTCTGCTGCTGGGTTCGGCACGTTAAATAAACGATCATATAAACGAATTTCGGCCGGAACGCCATGTGTTGCACTCACCCAATGAATGACGCCTTTGGCTTTGCGACCATCAGCAGGATCTTTACCTAGAGTATCAGGGTCATATTGACAATAAACCGTAGTGATGTTGCCATCCGCATCCTTATCACAACGCAATGCTTTCACATAAAACCCATTACGCAACCGCACTTCTTTGTCTAACACCAGACGCTTAAACTTTTTATTTGCACTTTCTCGGAAATCCTCACGCTCTATGTAGACTTCGCGAGTAAATGGAATTTCTCGCTCCCCCATACTTTCATTCATCGGATGATTTGGTGCTTTAAGCATCATTGTTTCACCTTCAGGGAAATTTTCAATGATCAGTTTAATGGGATCTAACACGGCCATTGCACGAGGTGCATTAACATTCAAATCATCACGGATACAGGCTTCAAGCATGCTCATTTCGACTAGGTTATCCATTTTTGTGACGCCAATGCGCAAGCAAAATTCACGAATGGATGCTGGGGTATAACCACGACGACGTAGACCAGCAATTGTGGGCATCCGTGGGTCAGACCATCCCTCGACATAACCGCCATCCACTAGCTCAATGAGTTTTCTTTTTGATAGCACTGTGTATTCAAGATTAAGACGAGAAAACTCATATTGACGAGGCGTTGTCTCAATTGAGATATGTTCAATAACCCAATCATAAAGTCGACGATTATCTTGGAATTCAAGCGTACATAATGAGTGAGATATGTTTTCAATCGCATCCGAAATACAGTGCGTAAAATCATACATAGGGTAAATACACCACTTATCACCTGTTTGATGATGATGAGCAAACTTTACACGATACAAAACGGGATCACGCATGCACATAAAAGGCGATGCCATATCAATTTTGGCTCGTAAACAACACTCACCTTCTTTGAACTTCCCTTCACGCATTTGTTGAAATAAAGCTAAGTTTTCTTCAGCAGTGGTATCTCGATAAGGACTATTTGTACCAGGCTCTTTAAGTGTGCCACGCATTTCTCGCATTGCTTCTTGCGATGAAAAATCAACGTATGCCAGGCCTTTTTCAATTAATTCCACTGCATAACCGTACAGCGCATCAAAATAATTGGACGAGTAGCGTATGTCTCCATCCCAAGAAAATCCTAACCACTGCACGTCATCTTGGATCGAATTTACGTAATCAATGTCTTCTTTTTCTGGGTTGGTATCATCAAATCGCAGATTACAAGTGCCTTTGTAATCTTGTGCAATACCAAAATTAAGGCAAATAGACTTTGCATGACCGATGTGTAAGTAACCGTTAGGTTCTGGCGGAAAACGCGTCTGGACAGTTTGGTGTACGCCACTTGCAAGGTCTTTATCAATAATTTGACGAATAAAGTTGGTTGGGCGCGTGTCGAGCGGTTCACTCATGCAGATATCCTTGAAAATTAAATATTTTATGATGTTGATTATACCATTGTCAGCCATCAGGCATAGGGTTTTTTAACGCCACAAGGCTCAATGCATAAAAATGCATAGAGTCTTGCATTTATGCATTATATCGGCATAATCCAATTTGAACTAAAAAATTAAGAGTTTCTTAAGGAACCAACATGAAAGGTAAAGCTACCTCATTTGATATTGCTCATCGTGCAGGTGTATCACAATCTACCGTATCCAGAGCCCTTTCAAATTCTCCACTGGTGAATCAAGAAACCAGAGACCGTATCAAACAAATCGCCCAAGAACTCAATTATAAAGTGGATAAGAATGCGAGCAATTTACGCAAACAGCGTTCTAATACCGTTGCTTTATTGTTGTTTGAAGACCCTTCTACAGATGATTCGCAGATAAATCCATTTTTTATTTCTATGCTCGGCTCGATCACCAAAGCTTGTTCGGCTGCAAATTATGATTTGTTAGTATCGTTTCAAAATCTAGCTGATGACTGGCATGCTGAGTATGAAGACACGCATAAAGCCGATGGTTTAATTTTGCTGGGCTACGGTGACTATCTCGATTACGAAGCCAAAATCAATCAACTACAAGAGCAGGAAACTCACTTTGTTCGCTGGGGGGCGGCTGATCCAAAGTATCCTGGGATATCTGTCGGAAGTAATAACTTTCAAGGGGGATATATGGTGACTGAGCATCTGATTAGCCAAGGCAGAACTCGCTTTGCCTTTGTTGGCGAGGCGGGCACTCATGCACCAGAGTTTTTAGCTCGTTTTCAAGGGTTTACTCATGCCCTTAGCCAAGCGGATTTGATGGATCAGTTTGTGGGTCAATTTGATGCTATCTTCACCGTTGAAGCCGGTTTAGAAGCTGCTCTTGAATTATTTGCTGAAGGCGAACGTCCCGATGCCATAGTTTGTGCGAGTGATCTCATTGCCTTAGGGGTTATTCAAGCCATGCGCCAAGAAGGCTTGCGCTGCCCAGAGGATATCGCCGTGACCGGTTTCGATAATATCCCCATTGCCGGATTTGTCGAACCCGCATTAACGACGGTTCAACAAGATACTAAAGCCGCTGGCATCACCTTAGTTGAGCATTTGTTAAAGCATATCAATAACGAAAACACCTCTGATACTCTGATCCCAGCATCCCTCATTATTCGAGACAGTAGCAAACCACTTACCCAAGATTAATCAAAGGAGCCGAAGCTCCTGTTTATTTTAATTATCGATATTTAACCGCGTCGATTGAGGCTCGCAGAAGGTCTGGATCAGTGACTCCTTCATTTAACACCCATACTTGAACACCATGAGGTTTGACTTGTGTATTTAACACTTCCGTGACATTTTGCTTAACGCCAGATAATTGCTCCACCCACAGCCCTGCTTGAAGCATATCACTGACTTCAAAGTCAGCAGGCGCATCGCCTTTGTTTAATAAAACAAGCGCAATTTGCTGGTTATCAGCCGTATCTACCACCCGATAAAAACTAGCCGTTTGCCCACTCAATTCCAAATTAATCTGCAATCCGCGCTGCAACGCGGGCAAGGCCTTGCGCACATTGGCAATGTTCTTTAACTCGCGATAAATAACATGTTGCTTACCCGCATCAAGGCGTGCCTGTCCAATATAGTTACGATTCCCCATATGTTCAGATGTGCCTCGCATATAACCAAACTCACTGCCTTGATACACTACAGGAATACCACGCGTGGTAAAAAGCCAGTTATGGGCATTAACAAATCCCATATCATCCGCATTCATGCGGCGCATATCATGGTTATCATAAAAGGTCGTAAGCTCATAAACATTCTCATACGGCCCATGGGTTAGATGTAAATATCCTTCTAATTCAGCAAAGTCGCTCTCTGGATTTTCGAACACCTTGGTCATTGCTGCTTGCCCAGGAAAGTCTAAAACACTGATGCCACCATTTTTAGGCAAGGTGTGTTGCGCGATAAAGTTGGCATTGTAATCATAGCTTTCAGAGAACATAAAAAAATCTGGATGCTTTTCACGAATGCGATCGGCCATTATGCGCCAAAAACGGTGTGGAACGTGTTTAATTGTGTCAATACGGAATGCTGCTGCACCTTTATCAATCCAGTGTAGGTAACTATTGATCAAATAATCTTGTACCGCTGGATTGGTGTCATCCAGATTAGATAACTGCAAAATATCAGGATAATCGTGGAAAAAGTCATGCAATGGCTCATCCTGACTCAGTTTAGTCGGATCGAGATTTTGATGATCAGCAACCAAGTTGCCTTCAATGTCATACAACTCACCAAATTTCGGCTGATCTATTTCCATACTAAAAGAAGGAGAGCCATGGTTTGCCACAACATCCAATATCGTTTTGAGCCCTTTCTCAGCGAGTGCATGATTCAGCGTAGCATAATCAAGCCCTGACGAAACTAAGTGTTCATCTTCTTTATAAAAATTCGATGCCCAATAACCGTGATAGCCAGTTTTATTACCGTCTTTAAACATACCGCCAAACTCAATTGGTTCACCGCCTGCAAACGCCTGATCGGGATTATCGACAATCGGGGTCATCCACAATGCACTAAAACCGAGGTCGACAAAATAATCTGCATTATTGAGAACGCCCTGAAAGTCGCCCCCCATATAACCAACATAAGCCACTTGACCATCAGGTCCCTCTAATTTTCCTTCCCATGTTGGATAATCACCACCCTGCTCTTCGTAGTTATTGTTGGGATCACCATCTACGAATCGATCCGTCATCAAAAAATAAATGGCTTCACTGGCAAACGGTTGTGAAGTACCCACCAAATCAGGCTTATCGACTAAAGCATGCTTAGCCAACGCATCTGATGTGCTTTGACAAGCCATAAGCAAAGTCGTTGATGCCGCTAAGATGGAAAGTGTAAATCCTCTTTTCATTTAAAAATCCTATTGAACAATAAAAATCTGTGCACTACGTCCGGGAATAGCTAAAGCGTTTCGGCTGAATGACTTCCCTGAATGTGCGTGAATAAACGTTTTTGCTGAATGCAACATGGTCGGAAACGCAGTTGGGTCAAATGATTGCTTTGTATCGTTTTTATTAAGTACCACCATAATGGTCTGTTCTGGATGAACTCGAAAAAAAGTATAAACGCCATTTTTGGGCGCGTATTGAATCATCTTACCAGCAGTAATGGCGGGACTTTTTTTCCGAAAATTTAATAACCATTTCACATAGTCTTGAGTCTGTTTCGCTTGCACTGACAAGCCTACGCCCGTTATGGCATTTACGCTATCACCGGCAAAACCACCTGGAAATGGACTGCGGATGATCCCGTGATCATCATTCCCCAAGTTGGACATGCCAATTTCAGTACCGTAGAAAAACTGCGGAATACCACGCATGGTTGCGAAAAAGGTCAGCGCCATATTGAACAAGGCTTCATCATCACCAAGTTGTGATTTGATTCGTCCCATATCGTGGTTGTCGGGAAAAATGACTAATTTATAGGGATCGCCATACAAGAAATCACTAGCAATGATCTCGTGTAATTTGACTAATCCGGTGCCCCACGTCTCTTCATCTAATAGTGCTTTTACCAAGGTCGTTTGCAACGGAAAATCCATTACGCTAGGTAGTGCTGACACATAATCATCGTAGCGTTTAGAACCTGCTTGCCAATAAGCGGTAATAGCAGGATTAACTGACCATTCCTCACCCACTATGGTTAAGTTTGGATATTCATCTAATATAGCACGGTTCCATTGTGCCAAAAATTCTTTATCAGAATAAGAATAAGTATCGACGCGAATGCCGGATAAATCAGCATATTCCACCCACCAAATCGCTTTTTGGATCAAGTATGTTGCCAAATATGGGTTACGCTGATTCAGATCGGGCATGGTTGGCACAAACCAGCCATCCGTAAATGCAAGTCGGTCCTCAGCGGTACTATGCGGATCATGCAAGGTTTCTCGGCGATGGGTTGTGGGCACAAATGTCGTACCGTGATTAATCCAATCGGAACTTGGCATGTCTTTCATCCATATATGCTCTGAACCAATGTGATTCAAGATCATATCTTTAATCGTGCCGATCCCTTTGGCTTGCGCAAGTCTTGAATATTGCGCATACAGTTGATTGCTACCAAGACGCGGGTCAATTTGATAATAATCCGTAGTGGAATACCCGTGATACGAATATTTAGCCATGTCATTTTGCAACAATGGCATGGTCCATACTTGCGTGAAGCCCATTTCAGACAGGTAATCGATGGCATTGATCATCCCTTGAATATCCCCCCCATGGCGACCACCTTGATAGGATGGATTAGCCCGTTCGCGATATCCCTCGATGTTATCATTGGTTGGATCACCATTAATAAAACGATCTGGTGTGAGCAAATAAATCACATCTTTGGAAGAAAAACCTATGCGTTGTGCGCTGTTCGGTTTACGTTCAAGCAAGGCATACGAATAAAGCCATTGATGGCCATTGCTATGCTCGAAAAGCAATTGTATGTGTTGTGCCTGAGCGCCTGCTTCAATGTGCAAATCAAGCCACTGATAGTTTGGATTATCTAAACTATTAACGTCTTTTAAGGATACTCCTTCTGCCATTATCGAGACGTTATACTCAGCTAATGGATATGGCAAATCTGGTGCATGCACCATAAGTTGCACGTTAGGTTCGTTCATTCCAATATACCAATGCAATGGGTGAACGGTTTGCGCACTTGCTGGCACAATAAATATAAAAAAAGTAATTAAATGAATGATTCTGTGCATGCTTGTTCTACTAGACTAAACTAGGTTAATATGATGTTAACTTTCTCACTTCAACAGAACAAGGTGCAGGCCCAACCTGCATACGTATTCAAACGTAATACCTATGAAAAATAACAAAAACATCATTGTTTTAGGAGGTGGAACGGCTGGCTGGATGAGCGCAAATCTTCTTCACCTCAAACTTGCCCCACTTGGCTATCAAGTGAGGGTTATTGAATCTGAAGATATTGGCATCATTGGTGTTGGTGAAGGTTCCACACCTCAATTAAAAGTGTTCTTTGATCTGTTAGGCATTCAAGAACACGACTGGATGCCATTATGCGATGCAACCTACAAGTATGGGATTCAATTTCGTCAATGGTGCCAGTCCGATCCCAAGCGTCCTTTTTTGGACGATTATTTTCATCCCTTTCCAGCTTCTAGTGATGCCCAAACCGCAGTTGACTTTATGCAAGCTTGTCACAGAATGATGCAGGGTTATCCTGCTTCAGTCAAACCCGATCCCTACTTTTTGACTGCGTATTTATCAACTCAAGATATTATTCCTACACGGATCAACACAGCTGACACACAATGTAATTATGGCTATCACTTTGACAGCTACAAATTAGGTGCGTTTTTGAGCGAATTTGGGCAACAACAAGGTATTATCCGTGATGTGGATACCATCACTAAAGTGGATTCTAACGAGCAAGGGATCAACAAGTTGTATGGCAAAAACCATGCACAGTATTCCGCTGAATTGTTCTTCGATTGTTCGGGATTTGAGAGTGTACTGTTGCAAAAGACGTTGAAGGTATCATTTGAGTCCTTTGGCAATCATCTGCTAAACGATGCTGCCATCGCCATCCCTACCCCCAGAACAGCAAAAGAACTTATGCAAACTCAAGCGACCGCTCTTTCAACTGGCTGGGCTTGGCGAATTCCACTGACCAGCCGAGTCGGTAATGGCTATGTCTATAGTTCGCAATATATTGATAAAGAAGCTGCAGAAATGGAGCTTAGATCCCATCTTGGCATTGCTGAGACAATCCCTGCTCGACACCTCACCATGAAAGTAGGTCAAGCGTCCAAGCATTGGTACAAAAACTGTATTGGCGTAGGACTTGCGCAGGGTTTTATCGAACCACTTGAGGCAACTGCACTGCACCTTGTGCAAGAAACAGTCGTGCAGTTTATTGGCGCCTTTTTGGCTGGCAAAGAAACATCCCGTTTTCAGAATGCGTTCAATGACAATATACGCAACCGTTTCGATGGGATAAAAGACTACATCACAGCACATTATTGTGCGAGCAATCGCAATGATACAGAATACTGGCAAGCGGCGAGTCAACCACGCAAACAAACCAAGCACTTAAAAGAGATTTTACTTTTGTGGAGAAATGGAAAAGATATAAACGCCTACATCACTGAGCACAAACTTCATCAATACTATCCAACAATAAGTTGGTATTGCTTGCTGGCAGGATATCAACAATTTTCTCATAGACAATTTGAGCCTACCGCGCAATGGCATCCTCATTTTGCACAATATAAATGAATTAATGAATGCTGAGTTTGATTGATCAGTTTGGATGGTGCAATGGGAACGTTAAGGTAAAAGTGGTGCCGATGCCCACTTCAGAATCAATCTCAACATGGCCTTGGTGTCCTTCGATGATACTGTAACTAATCGACATCCCCAAACCAGTGCCTTCACCAACAGGTTTTGTGGTAAAAAACGGGTTGAATAATTTGTCTTGGGTTACTTTGTCCATACCACACCCCGTATCGCGAATGGTCACAACGACTGAGTCTTTTAAGATACGAGAGTTAATTTCTAAGTCACCACCGTTAGGCATCGCTTGGGCGGCATTCACAAACATATTGATAAACACTTGTTGCAACTGCCCAGCTTTACCAAACAAGTTGGCAGGTTGTTCACTTAATTGAGTGATCACATTGTGTTTATATTTCAACTCATTATTGGCCACACTTAATGCAGATTGAATAATTTTGTTCAAATCAAATGGTAAATTTTGTGCTTCACCTTGATGTGAGAAGGATTTAAGGCCTTGCACAATTTCAGAAATTCTATCCAGGCCTCCTAAGTTAGAAGTCACAATATCAGCGGTATCTTCTAAGAGGTATTCTACATCATATTGAGCAAATAAAGATTGGATCTGCACATTCTCGTAAGCACCTAATGCTTTGGCAAACGCGGTCAAATCTTTCAAATAATGATTTAATGATTCCATATTGGAACGCACAAAGCCGACTGGATTATTAATTTCGTGTGCTACACCAGCAGCCAATTGACCTAATGAAGCCATCTTTTCAGACTGTTCTAATTGTACTCGAGCACGTTTCAGTTGAGCTTGTAACTTCCCATAATCAAATGTTTGCGAATTGCTACTCACACCAAACTTACGTGCCAACAATAAATTTTTGAGTTGTCGAAACATAATTGTCAAAATACTATAGATTTCTGATGATGCCGGGCTTTTTTTCAATAAAAAGCAAACTAGAATATAGCTACCACTGTCGAGGGGTTTATGCCTGAGTATCAATCGATATAGCTGCTCTTGATAACTAAATGGAAAATCTTGCCAGTCATTATTCTGAGGAATTTTTTCAACAAATTGGTTGATAGAGGTTAATAATTGTGGATTGTCATGCCATTTTTTTTTCGCACCAAAAACAGGGGTATGAATATCAAATGCGTGACAACTTTTAATCTGTACCGCAGCAATGCCATAATCTGCATGCAAGAACTCACTGGTGAGTTGACACACATTGCCAAGTAAACTTTCATTATTTTCTGAAAGTGTGAGTGCACCCGTACTACGTGCGAGAAATGCCAGTTCTTGTCGCTTTTGTTCACTTTGGGCGAGCGCCTCTTGGAGCTCTTGATTAGCTTGATAAATTTCACGTGATTTCGCGATCAAGAGGCTTTCTGCTTCTTCACGTGCTTTTTTTTCACGTGCCAAGCGGCGCTCGAGCATGGCTATGATATCTGAATCTACTGGCTCACTCACGTTCGCTATCCTGCACACAACATAAGATTTATAGTGCTAGTATCGGCAACAAAGTGCAAGTATTTAAATTTTTTCGACCGCGACCGCAACCGCTTCACCACCACCAATGCACAAAACCGCCACGCCTTTTTTGCCATTTGTGTTTACCAACGCATGACACAATGTGACTAAAATACGGGCACCTGAAGCACCAATCGGATGACCTAACGCACAGGCACCACCATGAATATTCACTTTGTCAGCTGGGATATTTAATGCGTGCATAGTGGCCATTGTGACCACAGCAAAGGCTTCGTTTATTTCAAATAAATCTACCTCATCAATGGACCAATTTAATTCGCTCAGTAATTTTTTGATCGCACCGATTGGCGCGGTAATAAATGCCTCGGGTGCTTGCGCATGGGTTGCATGGCCAGCGATTCTGGCAATACCGGATAGCTGCTTATTATCAGCCGTACTTTTTCGCATTAATAACAAAGCGGCTGCGCCATCTGAAATTGAACTCGAATTTGCCGCTGTTATTGTGCCATCAGTCGAAAAAGCGGGACGCAATTGAGGGATTTTGTCAGGACGTATATTTTTGGGCGCCTCGTCTTCTATCATTATCGAAGTCCCTTTGTGCTGCGACACGGTGATGGGTACGATTTGAGAGGCAAAATGACTCTGAGCTTGCGCTTGTTGCACTTTGTGCAACGAGGACAAAGCAAATACATCCATTTGCTCACGAGTCATACCGAGTTCATCTGCAGTTTGTTGCGCAAAACACCCCATCGCAAGTCCATCATAGGCGTTTTCCAATCCATCTAAAAACATATGATCATGGGAAGTTTGATGCCCCATCCGCACTCCTGAGCGAGCTTTACACAACAAGTAAGGCGCATTTGACATCGACTCCATCCCCCCAGCGACGACCATATCAACCTGCCCAAGGCGCAAATTGTCAAACGCTGTCATCACCGCCTGCAAACCTGAACCACAGACTTTATTCAGTGTTATGGCACTAGCTTGATGTGACAGACCGGCATTCAGTGCCGCTTGTCTTGCTGGAGCCTGTCCAAGCCCTGCAGGCAATACACATCCCATAATAACTTGGTTAACTTCTGCCTTAAGTTCTTCTGGCACCAGATTTTGAATGACCTGCGCCCCGATCTCTGTGGCTTTCAGCGCGCTCAACTCACCAAGCATTGCACCTATTGGACTGCGTTTGGCTGCGACAATCAAAATTGAATCAGACATAACATTTCCTTAATCGTTTTTTGTTAATAGCTTTACGTAATTTAACTTTACGTAAACGTAAACCTAATGTAAATTATGTATTAACCGATAAATAACCTCAAGCTATCAATCGCACAAAATGAATGATCAAACCAACACGATAAGCATAGGCGAATTGGCAAAACAATTCGATGTAACGGCAAGAGCCATTCGCTTTTACGAAGAACAGGGGCTGCTTCATCCGGTGCGTAAAGGCACTCACAGAATTTACTATGCGAAAGACACCGTCAGACTCAAATTGATTTTACGGGGGAAGCGCCTAGGTTTTTCATTAGCTGAAATCAAAACCCTGTTTGCGTTATATGATACCGACCCGAATTCAACAGTACAGCTTGAAACAATGTTGGAATTGACACAACAAAAACGAGAAACGCTCAATCAACAGTTACAGGATATTCAAATGCTTCTAGCTGAATTAGATGAAGTAGAAGCGCGTTGTAAAGAAGAATTAAATGAATTAACCCAGCAATCAGGAGATTCATCCCATGCTTAGTTATCCAGCGTTAAATTTTGGCTTAGGCGGAGATATCGACATGTTGCGCGATATGGTCAGTCAATTTGCTCAAGAGCGAATTGCTCCCCATGCACAACGTGCGGATGCAGCAAATCAGTTTCCCAATCACCTGTGGGCCGAAATGGGTGAATTAGGATTATTGGGCATAACCGTTTCTGAAGCATTAGGCGGTGCTGATATGGGATATCTTGCCCACACGGTTGCGATGGAAGAAATTTCACGGGCGTCTGCTGGCATTGGGTTGAGTTACGGGGCACATTCTAATTTATGTGTGAATCAAATTTACAAAAATGGGAACCCTAGACAACAAGCCAAATACTTACCAAAACTGATTTCTGGAGAGCACATCGGAGCATTAGCCATGAGCGAACCCAATGCTGGTTCCGATGTGGTCAGTATGAAATTAAGAGCGGATAAACGAGGTGATGAATATGTCCTAAACGGCAATAAAATGTGGATCACCAATGGCCCTGATGCACATGTTTTTGTGATTTACGCCAAAACCGATGTGCACGGAGGTTCAAAAGGCATCACTGCGTTTATTGTTGAAAAGGATACACCGGGATTCTCTCAGGCGCAAAAGCTCGACAAGTTAGGAATGCGTTCTTCCAATACATGTGAACTGGTATTTACCGATTGTGTTGTGCATAAAGACCAAATCTTAGGCAATGAAGGTGGCGGAATTGCAGTATTAATGTCTGGATTAGATTTTGAGAGATTAGTCTTATCTGGCGGACCATTGGGGATCATGCGAGCATGTATGGATGTCGTGTTGCCATACATTCACGAACGCCAGCAGTTTGGCAAGTCCATCGGCGAATTTCAGCTTATCCAGGGTAAAGTTGCTGACATGTATACGCAGATGAATGCTGCACGAGCTTATGTCTATGCCGTAGCAAAAGCCTGTGATCGCGGGGAAACCACGCGCAAAGATGCCGCTGGAGCAATTTTGTATTCCGCTGAGTTAGCCACCAAAATGGCGCTTGATGCCATTCAAATATTAGGCGGTAATGGCTACATTAATGAATATGCGACAGGTCGCCTACTACGGGATGCTAAACTGTATGAAATTGGAGCTGGAACATCTGAAATACGGCGCATGCTGATTGGTCGTGAATTATTTAATGAGACACATTGAACATGGCGATACTTTCACAACCACTCAATTCACTGGCGCAAGATGTTCAGGCCAATACCTTACACATGGAAGCACAAGTCAATGATCTCAAAAAAGTTGTTGCTCGCATTATACAAGGTGGCTCAGAATCAGCTCGGGAAAAACACAAAGCACGAGGTAAATTACTCGCACGCGAGCGGATTGACGCCCTACTCGATTCCGGTTCGTTTTTTTTAGAAATCGGGCAGCTCGCTGCCTACAATGTATATGAAGAAGATGTGCCTTGTGCCGGCGTCGTCGCGGGCATTGGTTTGGTCCACGGGCATTTGTGCATGATTGTGGCAAATGATGCGACCGTTAAAGGCGGCACTTATTATCCACTAACGGTTAAAAAACACCTACGAGCACAAGAAATCGCATTACAAAATCATCTTCCTTGTTTATATCTTGTTGACTCAGGTGGTGCTAATTTGCCTCGTCAGGATGAGGTGTTTCCTGACAAAGAGCACTTTGGGCGGATTTTTTATAACCAGGCGAATTTATCTGCGCAAAATATTCCACAGATTGCAATTGTTATGGGTTCGTGTACCGCTGGGGGGGCCTATGTCCCTGCAATGTGTGATGAATCGATCATTGTCAAAGAACAAGGCACTATTTTTCTAGCCGGCCCTCCTTTAGTAAAAGCAGCCACGGGTGAGAGTGTAACGGCTGAAGCACTTGGCGGAGGCGCATTGCACGCTCAGACCTCAGGTGTGGTAGATCATTTAGCCCATGATGATCATCACGCGTTAGCTATTGCTCGCGATATAGTAGCTAAACTAAACCGTCCCAAAGCGAGCCATATAAACCGTTGTCCAACTGTGCTGCCACGTTACCCGACAAAAGACATATATGGCTTGATCCCCAGAGATTCAAAACAGCCCTTTGACGTGCGGGATATCATCGCACGCATCATTGATGATTCGGATTTTCAAGAATTCAAAGCCCTATTCGGTACCACATTAGTTACTGGCTTTGCGCGTCTCGATGGCATTACGGTAGGTATTGTAGCTAATAACGGTATATTGTTTTCAGAGTCTGCACAAAAAGGGGCACACTTTATTGAGTTATGCGCACAACGAAAGATCCCGCTTATATTTTTACAAAACATTACTGGCTTTATGGTTGGCCAGCAATATGAAGCAGGCGGAATTGCCAAGCACGGAGCCAAAATGGTCACCGCAGTAGCAACGGCTAAAGTCCCCAAACTCACAGTATTGATCGGTGGCAGTTTTGGCG
>JALRKK010000033.1 GCA_023268935.1 Glaciecola sp. | reverse complement strand
AGCTATCGCCAAAATACTTCGATGACCTAGTGGGCAGTGCCCGTGACAACCTTGATGCCATCCGCGCACAAGAGCGTCAACTAATGACCATTTTGACGCGTAAGTGCAAAATGAATCGCCAAGAGTTCATCAAATCTTACCAAGGTAACGAAGGCAATATTGCCTGGGTTGGCGAACTAGCCGAAAGCGGTAAGAGCTATTCTGAGTCTGTTGTAAATAACAAATACGACCTAGAACGCGCACAAAAGAAAATTGCCCAAGTGGCAAAACGTGTGGGTATTGAAATTACCGACATCAAAGAGATCAACCGTCGCGTAAGTATCGGTGAAGCCCGTGCTCGTCGCGCGAAAAAAGAAATGGTTGAAGCCAACTTACGTTTGGTAATCTCCATCGCCAAAAAATACACCAACCGAGGATTACAGTTCTTGGACTTAATTCAAGAAGGTAATATCGGCTTGATGAAAGCGGTAGATAAGTTCGAATACCGCCGTGGCTACAAGTTTTCAACTTACGCAACTTGGTGGATCCGTCAAGCAATTACTCGCTCAATTGCAGACCAAGCACGTACCATTCGTATCCCGGTTCACATGATTGAAACTATCAACAAACTCAATCGCATCAGCCGTCAAATGCTTCAAGAAATGGGTCGAGAGCCATCTCCAGAAGAGTTATCAGAACGCATGCAAATGCCTGAAGATAAGATCCGCAAAGTATTGAAGATTGCTAAAGAGCCTATTTCAATGGAAACGCCGATTGGTGATGATGAAGATTCACACTTAGGTGATTTTATTGAGGATACCACCATTACCCAGCCTTTGGATAATGCAACGAATGGAAGCCTCAAAAACGCCACACAAGAAGTGCTAGCAGGATTGACTCAGCGTGAAGCTAAAGTGTTACGTATGCGTTTCGGTATCGATATGAATACTGACCACACGTTAGAAGAAGTTGGCAAACAGTTTGATGTGACTCGTGAACGTATCCGTCAAATTGAGGCCAAGGCATTGCGTAAGCTACGTCACCCAAGTCGCTCTGAACCTCTTAAAAGCTTCTTAGACGAGTAATTAAATCTCTTAAATTGAAAAATCCCGCCTCGGCAACGATGGCGGGATTTTTTATGCGTACTTGTACCTACTCCCCTTTTCGATAAGGGATTTCTTTTTCAAATTCTTCTATCTGCTGACTCAAGGCTTGCGGGGAACTCGTATTCCGCGCCAAGTAATAATAAATCGTTGGTACCACAAAGAGCGTCAAAAACACCGAGAATAACACCCCTGCGAAGATCACCATACCAATCACCGCACGACTTTCAGCACCAGGCCCCGTTGCCAGAACCAAAGGCAACGCACTGAAAACAGTTGTAAAACCAGTCATTACTATGGGACGAAAACGTTGTTTAGAGGCCATAAGCAAGGCGTCTGAAAACTCTTTACCCGCATCTCGTAATTGATTCGCAAACTCAACAATTAATATGCCGTTTTTGGCCGCCAAACCAATGAGCATCACGAGCCCAATTTGGGAATAGATATTCAATGACATTCCCGATAATTGAAGGCCGATAAAGGCACCAGCAAGAGCGAGAGGCACCGTCAACATGATGACCAATGGGTGTATCCAACTCTCAAATTGCGCAGCAAGGACAAAATAGGTCACCGCCAATGCCATGGCGAATATAAACATAAATGAGCTACCTGACTCTTGCAGCAGTAAAGACTGACCTTTGTAGTCAATACTCACCCCATCGGGCAGTTCGGTCGCCACAATACGTTCCAAGTAAGCAAGCGCCTCACCGAGCGTATAACCGTCAGCTAAGTTCGCTGAGATCGTAATACTGCGCATCCGGTTATAGCGGTTTAATGTAGCAGACGTAGCACGTTCTGAAACCTGTAACAGATTCTCCATTGGAATAAGTTGACCACTGGTACTGGAGCGTACAAAAATATTATCGATACTACTCGGGTCGCGATAATCTGACTCGATGCCTTCCATGATCACTTCGTATTCTTGACCACGGTCAATGTATCTCGATACTCTGCGCTGTCCCAACATGGTTTCAAGAGTTCGCCCAATATCCGAAATGGACACCCCAAGATCAGCCGCACGTTCTTTATCAATATTGAGTAAAATTTGTGGCGTTGTTTCTTTATAATCTGAATCCAAGCGCTGCAGTTTCGGATTTTCTCGTGCTTTGTCCATCACAATGTCACGCCACTGTGCTAGCTCTTCATAGGTATTGCCTTGCAATACAAACTGAACTGGACGCCCAAGTCCGCGCCCACCAATTGCTGAGCGCATGATGGCAAAGGCTCTCACATCTGGAATCGCTTGTAACTTACCGGTTACCTCGTTCATCAGAGAAAAGGTATCACGGCTTCGCGATTCCCAATCCGCAGCACCTACAATCGCAATACCGGCACGGCCTCCGAAACCAGGCGTTCTGACTAACACGCGAACCATCTCTCCGGTTTCTAAATAGGGTAATAGGATATCTTCAATTTTTTTGAGGTTCGCGCTATTTGATTCGTACGACGCGCCCTCTTGTGCTTGCATCAAAATATAAAAATTTCCTCGATCTTCACGCGGCACCACTTCTGACGGTAAACTTGCTTGTAATAAATAAATCACAGCCCCTGAGGCAATCAGCAATGCTAAAACACCTATAGGTTGCTTGATGGTGCGTTGTAAAGTCGAAGTATAGGAGAGTTCAACTCTGCCAAACACCTTTTCGACAAGCTTGCCAAATCCACTACTGCGCGAACGCTTCTTGAGGAGTTTAGAGCTTAACATCGGCGAAAGCGTTAACGCAGTAAAGCTTGAAAACGCCACTGCTGCGGCAATGGCAAGCGCAAACTCGGTAAATAAACTGCCGATATTGCCTTCCAAAAACACCAAAGGCACAAACACCGAAATTAACACGAGCGTCGTTGCAATGACCGCAAAACCAACTTCTCTTGTACCGCGATACGCAGCAAGTAAAGCGGGCTCGCCCATTTCGATGCGGCGATAAATATTCTCGAGGACCACAATCGCATCATCTACCACTAGGCCGATGGCCAATACTAGTGCTAGCAGCGTCAACAGGTTAATCGAAAAGCCCAACGCATACATAACAATAAATGCCGAAATCAACGACACTGGCACCGTCACTGCTGGGATTAAGGTTGCACGAATATTGCCTAAAAAGAGATAAATCACGATGATGACCATCATCATCGCTATAGCAAGCGTGTTGTATACCTCTTGAATTGATTGCTCGATAAACACCGAAGAATCATAACTAGGTACTATAAATATGTTGTCCGGTAAGGTTTCTTCAATGCGTTTGATTTCTTCTTTAGCGCCTTTTGCAACCGCTAAAGTATTTGCTTTAGACTGTTTGATGATCCCCAAACCGATCATATTAACGCCATCACCACGAAAATCGGTTTCATCATCATCTGCAGTTAACAAAACTTGCGCCACATCATTTAAGCGCACAATATAGCCTGTAGCATTGGCCTTAATCGCCAATCGACCAAAGTCCTCTGGGGTCAAAAAGCTCCGAGCCACACGCACGTCAAAATCGCGATAAGTGGATTCAATTTGACCCGCTGGCAATTCCACATTTTCGGCTCGAATAATGCGCTCGATATCACTGACAGTCACGCCGCGTGCCGCCATGGCATCGCGATCGAGTAGTATTTTCATCGCGTAGCTACTGCCACCGCCAATTCTGACTCGAGCAACACCATCGACCACAGATAATCGGTCAGCAATAAAGCGATCCGCATAATCGGTCAGCTCCATCACGGATAAATTGGTACTGCGCAAGTTGTACCAAACAATTACATCTTCATCGCCACCCGCTTTGGAAACCTCCGGAGGAAAAGCTTGATCAGGCAAGTTATTTAACGCCCGACTAATCCGCTCTCTCACATCATTGGCCGCAGCATCTATGTCGCGAGATAAATTGAACTCAATCGAGATGCTTGAACGCCCATTTCGAGATGACGAGTTGATATTTTTGATGCCTTCGATGCCGCTGATGCGATCTTCAAGCAATTGTGTGATCCGAGTCTCAATGATCTCAGCAGACGCGCCTGGATAACTAGTATTGACAGATACAATGGGCGGATCAATATCTGGATATTCCCGAAGAGACAACAAACTAATTGCGACGAGCCCAAACACAATCAGAAGTAAGTTTACGACCGATGCAAAAACCGGACGTTTAACTGCCGTATCCGAAAGCCACATAGACTAGCCCTCTTGACTGAGTACGTTAAGCGAAGACCCGTCACGGATCCTCAATGTGCCTTGAATAACAACCTCATCACCTGGGACTAATCCGTCCAAAATCTGAACTTTTCCAGGGCGGCGCACACCAAGTTGCACCTGGGTTTTAACCGCTTTGCCATCGACAACTTTAAAAACAAACTGGCGATCTTCATCTGGTACTAATGCTTTTTCGTCAATCACTAAGGTTTGCAGCACATCTTTTTGTAACACTACCTTGAGCAACATTCCAGGCCGTAGGCGACCATCAGCATTGTCAATCAAAGTACGCACGTTGATAGAACGTGTTACTGGATCGATGCGTGAATCAATACTTGTGATTTTTCCAGCAAAGGTGTCATTGGGATAAGCGCTCGTCGTGGCAAATACTTCTTGACCGACGGCAACGGTAGCAAGATGTTTTTCTGGTAGAGCGAAATCCATTTTTAATACCGACAAGTCGTCTAGCGTAGTCAGAACTTCACCGGCACGAACAAAGGCTCCTGTAGAAACATTGCGCAAGCCCAACACACCAGAAAATGGCGCTGTGATCTGTTTATCTGCCAAATTGGCTTGTGCTACCGCTAATTGCGCTCGTAAGGCTTCTACTCGGGCATTTTGTTCATCCAGAAGTTGCTTGGACGTCGCGTTGGTCTGAGCCAAATTTTGTAAACGAGTTAACTGACGCAAAGCTTCGTCTAAATTTGTTTGAACCTCGTTGAAACGCGCTTTTTCTTGTGTTGCATTGAGCTGGATTAACAGAGTATCTTTACTGACTTGTTGCCCGTCGTCAAAATAGATAGTTTCAATAACTTCTGCATCTTGCGCTGCAATTGTGATGGATTCATTTGCTCGACCTGTGCCTAATGCCTCTACGGTAATGGGCAACGCTTGCTGGCTAACAACTTGAGTAATTACAGGTGTTGCACGAGGTCCGCCGCGACGTTGTTGATCTTCCGCTGGCCAATTCAAATAAACCAAAAAAATTACTAAAGCGATGACACCGTACCAAATTGGGGAACGTAGGGCGTTAAGCATGGGGATCCTTTTTATTTATAGTTATATATATTTTGTCACTAATGTATTATACATTCACCCGATTAATACCGACAATGCAAATGTTTAGATCTATTACCTTAGTCTTAAGTCTATGGTTTTTAAGTGGTTGTTCGCAACCGAGTAATAACTTGACAGCGACATGCCGCAGTGATGTGTGGGCAAGTTCAAATACTGCCATGACCTACGCGTGTGTCATTCGTTTTGATGACCAAATTCTATTACAACAAACCGATGGTCAATACAGCTTAATCTCGCATACGGGTGTTAATGTGTGTGCGGCACATAAGGGGCTATTTATTTCCACAGGCTGGAATGCAAAACTAGTAAACTTGGGACAAATAACACCATCGCAAATACAACTGCTTGCATGTTCTCTTGATAATGTCATCAATACTAATCAATTTCCACGAACAAGCACGAGCGGCTTGGAATTAGTCTTGTTAGATCCTTTCACGCTGACGCTCAACGATTTTCATCATCCTGATGATCTCGTTGCAATCAAAAACACGTTTTTGCAAACTCCAAGTTCCAAATCCATCAGAACAAACCCCGACTAAACTTTACACCCATTTAACAAATCCGCTACAATTATATTAACTGGTCTAACCACATGAAGGATTTGTTATGCCTCAATACCGTGCTCCGCTCCGAGATTTTCAGTTTTTACAACACACTTGGCTGGATTTAGATAATCATTACCAAACTCTTGGTCTATCTGATTATGACAGTGAATTGGCGCAAAATATCCTCGAGCAGGGCGCTAAGTTTGCCCAGGATGTCATTGCACCACTCAATCAAATAGGAGATGAGCAGGGGTGTCGCTTGCAAAATGGCAAGGTCACGACGCCCGATGGTTTTGCCCAAGCGTACGCTCAATACATTGCCAATGGCTGGAATGCGATGCTCGGCGATGTCGCTTATGGCGGTTCTGCATTGCCTTATACCATGGCAGTGCCCATCCATGAGTGTTTGAATTCAGCCAACATCAGTTGGCGTTTAACCACTATGCTGACAGAATCAGCCATACTGGCTTTAACCAAACATGGTACTCAAGCGCTAAAAGACACCTATCTGGCTAAACTCATCAGTGGTGAATGGACCGGCACTATGAATCTAACGGAACCTCATGCAGGTTCTGATTTGAGTTTGTTATCGACCAAAGCCGAACACCAAGATGACGGGTCGTATCGAATCACTGGCACCAAAATATTCATTACCGGTGGCGATCACGATTGGACCGACAATATTATCCACATGGTGCTCGCGCGTTTGCCGGATGCGCCACCAGGAGTGAAAGGCATTAGTTTATTTTTGGTCCCCAAAATCACAATCGATGATCAAGGTAATTTAGGTGCAGCAAACTCGCTTAGCGTGGGTAGTTTGGAGCACAAAATGGGGATCAAGGGCTCCCCAACGTGTGTTATGAATTACGATGGCGCCATTGGCTATCTTGTGGGGGAAGAAAATAACGGTTTAGCGTGTATGTTTACCATGATGAATGATGCACGATTCCAAGTTGGATTAGAAGGTCTAGGTACCGCTGAAATCGCTTATCAAGGCTCCCTAGCCTACGCTAGTGAGCGCTTACAATCACGCAGTCCTTCTGGTACTATAACCCCTGCACAAAAAGCAGATCCGATCCTTGCCCAGCCAGACGTCAAACGCATGTTATTGACACAAAAATCATTGGCCGAAGGTTGTCGCGCCATGTCTTTGTGGTACGCCAAACTGATGGATATTGAAAAGCATGGTGAACCTGAACAACAATCTCACGCCTCACACGTGCTCGCATACTTAACGCCAATTACAAAAGCCTTTTTTACGGATATTGGCACCGAAGCGGCGCATCATGGCATTCAAGTATTAGGTGGACATGGTTACATCCGCGAATGGGGCATGGAACAGCTATTGCGTGATAATCGAATTGCACAGTTGTACGAAGGGACCAACGGGATCCAGGCAGGTGATTTGATCGGGCGCAAGTTGACACGCAGTCACGGCGAATTCCTCGCTGCAACACAGGCTGAACTCACCCAGATGATCTATAATATCAACGATGATTCACTTGCGGATAAAGCCACGCAACTTCTGTCTGATTGGTATCACACATCGCAATCATTAATGGGGGATTCTGCCCTATCTAGTGCAAGTAAAGCGCATGATTATTTACAGTATTGCGGTTACCAACTTACTGGTATATTGTGGTGTTCCGTCCTTGATTCCCTTACCGTCGTCGAGGATTCGTCTTACCGACAAAACAAGCTCTACACGGGCCAATTTTATATTAACTATATCTTGCCCAGAGCAGCGCATCACAAATTGACAATGCAAGTCTCAGAGTGTGTGAACGACGTGCCTTTAGAGGTATTTAGTATCGTTTAATTTTGGGCAACGTCCTCAACTATGTTGCGCTTGAACCACGAGCGCAACATATTTTTTTCGTAACGCAAAAATTCATGACTGAAAAAAGGATTGTGACGTTGGTTAAAACTCATGTCTTTTATCGAGTCTTCAGCAGCTTTTATTTGAACTCCATTGGCGTCCAAGATGCGCCAGCTAAAGTCCATTCGAGGAATATGTACATCTTTCACTAAACGAACATCTTGACCAGCCGAGCCCAAACCAACAAAGCTAGCAGGAAATACCTGTCCGGCAAGATCTAAATTCGTCACAGTGATCTCAAAGCGCTGCCCATCAGGGAGTTCTGAAGCAAGTTGAGCAAAATAGTCGCTAAGTTCGTTAAACACGTGTTTAGCGAATTTGGTTCGACCTTGATTGACCGGCTTCACATCATTAAATGAGCGATAGTCTTGCCATATAATGGACACTCGCTCTCTTTCTGACACAATGTCTTGTGATGATTCTTCCGCGTTAGCTTGCATCTGTGCAAAAAAACTTACCACAACAAAACTCATGATTAGGGCACGCATTACGTTTACCTCAACGTCGGTCGATAATTACAAAAAGTTACACTTATCAATCTAGCAAAAACCACAGTATTTCACTAGATGGCTAAGGCAAAGTTCAGATTGAATTCAGACTAAATCAAGCAAAGATTTACATTTAATTCACGCAATACATACAGTTAGATAACAAAAACCACGGCAAAACATTGATATACTTCAATAAAGGAACCGGACTCATCATTTATAATCGAAATAGTTGAGTCAACCAATCAAGGTGTCACATGAGCGAACAAATCCCTATCAAGGTTATACCTTCAGAGCAAAAACCCAAAACCGTGCCCAAACGCGTAACGGTTAAACCGGCAGATGATGCTGGGCAAACACAATATCCCGCTCGCTCTCGTATCTATGTTCGCGCCGTAAAAGGCACCATTGAAAATTTCCGTCGGTTCTTTGGTTTTATTTTCCTCGCCTTGTTTGCGGTCATTCCGTGGCTTACATATAACGGGCAGCAAGCTATTTTATTTGATATTCCTGAGCAACGTTTTACCCTTTTTGCTATGACGCTTTGGCCACAAGACTTAACGGTATTGGCTTATATATTCATTGTGGCGGCGTTTGCATTATTTTTTGTCACCACCTTTGCCGGACGTGTATGGTGTGGTTTCATGTGCCCACAAACGACTTGGGTCTATATGTTTATCTTTTTTGAAGAACTATTTGAAGGCAATGCCAACAAACGCGTGAAGCTTGACCAACGCAAAATGGATACCGATAAGTTCTTACGCAAATCCGCCAAACACACAACGTGGTTATTGATATCGCTCCTTACGGCGATGACGTTTGTGGGTTACTTCACTCCGATACGAGAACTATTTATTGACGTGGTGACACTTGATACGAGTTTTTGGGCTGCGTTTAGTATTTTATTGTTTGCAGGATGTACCTATGGCAACGCTGGTTGGATGAGAGAAATCATGTGCTTACACATCTGTCCTTATGCTCGATTCCAATCGGCTATGTTTGACAAAGACACGTTTACGGTGGCCTATGATGCCAAACGTGGTGAAGGACGCGGACCGCGCTCTCGCAAAGCCACGCCTGAACAGCTGCAAGCCAAAGGTCTAGGTGATTGCATTGATTGCAATTTGTGTGTCCAAGTCTGCCCTACCGGTATCGATATTCGCAATGGCTTACAATATGAATGCATTAATTGCGGAGCTTGTGTAGACGCATGTAATGGTGTGATGGACAAGATGGGGTATGCCAAAGGCTTGATCAGCTTTACTTCAGAGCATGAACTCGCCGGAGGCACGACCAAAATTATTCGGCCAAAGTTAATTGGTTATGCAGTTGTTCTGGTTGTGATGTGTGGCCTACTCGCGGCAGATTTTATGAGCCGGAAGCCTCTCGATTTGGATATTATTCGTGACCGTAATTCACTATATCGCGAAACCAATCAAGGCTTAATTGAAAATGTCTTTACCCTAAAGGTGCTCAATAAGTCACAAGAAACACGCATCTTTGACTTGAATGTTTCAGGTCTTGCTTCTCATGAATGGATTGGCGAGCAACGTGTCACAGTAGGTGCCGGTGAAGTATTGAATCTTCCCATCAGTATTGCCACCGATGCCTACAATTTGGAAGAACGAGTGACTGAAATCACCTTTACCTTAAGCACAACTGATAGCGATGGTGAACTGATCAGCATTGAAGAGCCAGCTAAATTCCTATATCGTTAGGCGCTGTTTATACGCTCTAGGAATAGCATGACTGCGCAATTTGGCTCGGCAACGGATTTTACGTTTGCCCAACTTTCTCCCGATGTGATACTCAATGCCCTTGAGTCCATCGGGATTTACCCTACCTCGGGTTTACTGGCTCTAAATAGCTATGAAAATAGGGTGTACCAGTTTGCGACCGAAGACGCTCGCTATGTAGTCAAATTTTACCGCAGCGGGCGTTGGTCTGATGCTCAGATCCAAGAAGAGCACGATTTTTCTCTGGAACTTGAGCGCAACGAAGTGCCTGTCATCGCTCCTTTGTGCATTGCAGGACAAACATTGCATCACTTTGAATCGTGTCGTTTTACCCTATTTCCTTCTGCAGGTGGGCGTCAACTTGAAGTCGATAATCTTGACCAACTCGAAGTGGTCGGTCGCTTTTTAGGGCGTACGCATCAGATTGGGCAAGCAAAGCCCTTTGTTCATCGCGCTGAGTTTTCAGCGCAATCTCATCTGCATGAGCCCTTTGCTATTTTGCATGAATCAAGCATGATCCCAATGCATCTGCGCACAGCGTTTTTTGCCATATTAGAGCCCGTGGTCAATGAAACTGCCGCTCGTTATATCACGACGCCTCACATACGTCTGCATGGCGATTGTCACCCATCGAACATTTTGTGGCGAGATGGCCCGTGTTTTGTTGATTTAGATGATTGTCGCCAAGGCCCTGCCATGCAAGATCTTTGGCTCTTGCTCAATGGTGATCGCCAACAACAGTTATTGCAGCTTGATACGCTGGTTGGCGCATATGAAGAATTTGCGGATTTTGATCACAGTCAACTGCCTTTGATCGAGCCATTGCGCGCGATGCGGATGGTGCATTACATGGCTTGGTTAACGCAAAGATGGCAAGATCCGGCCTTTCCTCAAGCGTTTCCATGGTTTGCCGAGGACAAATATTGGGAACATCAGATCCTCGCTTTAAAAGAACAGTTGGCAGCGCTCAATGAACCTCCACTTAAATTAATGCCATAATTTAAAAAGCGTTGTATTCGAAAAGTGTTGATTGAGGTAGTGAAAAACAAAGTGAAAAACCGATAACAAACAGGTCAAATTTAAGTATACTACGCTCGAATTAGGTGCTGGCTTAACGCCAGATAATCGGGAAGGATGTGCAAATCATCCACTGCCCCCGCAACGGTGAACGCGCGTACGCATTTTTGATGTTGCCACTGTGTCTAACGACATGGGAAGGTAAAAATGCCTGTTAGTTTGTTTGTAAACTGACACGTGCTCAGTCCGGATACCGGCCTCATTCCGATATCTCTGCAAGTGGCAGATGGATACATTTCACTCATAGGTGCGGTGGGCACTTAGCTGATTGGATAATTTTTTCATGTCTAGTTCTATAACATCCTCCGTAGCACTTGTTGCGTTTGCGGTTTCTTCTCCGATTCAAGCACAAACACCTTTGCAAAATGACAATATTGAAACCATGCGGGTGACGAGTTCTCGTTTAGAGATTGCAGCTAATGAACTCGCTGGATTTCGCCAGATCCTAACTCGTGCAGACATAGAGCGTTCTCAAGCGCAATTTTTGAGTGATATATTACCCACTTTTTCCGGCGTTGATATTTCAAACAACGGCGGTACAGGACAATTTGCCGAGTTGAGAGTGCGCGGTGGTGAAACAAACCATTTGGTCGTTCTGCTTGATGGCGTCCAAATCAACGACCAAGCCCAAGGTGGTTTAATCGACCTTGCACATATCCCATTGAGCAGCATCGAAAGTATTGAGCTACTGCAAGGCACCTCTGGTGCACAATGGGGTGACGGGGCGCTCAGCGGTGTATTATCTATTAAGACCCTCGTTGCCGACAGGGACCAACACACAGTAAACATTGACTTAGGTTTACACCGCACAGCACATGCTGCATTGACACAAACCATCAAACAAGATAGCTACCGTCATAGCTTAAGCGTCTCCGCCTACCACACCGATGGACAGAATGTCTCCGTGGTCGAGGGACAAAGGGAACGCGATGGCTATCAAAATATGCAGTTTGTCTACAAGCCAACTATTGAACTATCTGACGCTTTGCAGTTGCAGGGGTTTCTGCGCTATACCGAGTATGTCACAGCATTTGATGAAACGGATTTTGCTGTGACTGGCTTGCCAATTGATGCAGACAGTGAATCGGATGGTGTGAAACAAACCTTTTCACTACATTACACTCAAGCACTCAGTGACTATGTTACCCTCAATGCGCAGTGGCAAAATCAACGCGATACAGTCAAAAATACCGCGAACGGCACCTTGACTAGTGCCAGTGATACCGACGAGCATCGCTATTTGGCATGGGTATCCGTTAATCATTCAGATATGGATGTGTCTGCTGGAGTGCAGTTCAGTGATATTGATTTTACACAAAAAGGCCCTATTGGCTTTGGCGATCCGAATCAAGCACAAAACATTAATTCGGAAGCTTTTTTTGCAGATACCGCTTATCGAGTAATGGATGAACTTGTTTTAACCGGCTCTATGCGCTTGACACAAAACAGTGATTTTGACCAAAGCCGTGACTACACATTGGGTGCAAGCTATCAAGCTCGCCCTAGCTTGAGGGTATTTGTGCAGAGCGGTCGCGCAAGTAAAAACCCTACCTTTACTGAGCGTTTTGGCTTTTTTGCTGGCACCTTTCAAGGCAATCCAAACCTTAAACCGGAAGTTGCAGACAACAAAGAGATCGGCCTTGCGTGGTCGGCACACAACACGTCTATCCAGCTCAGTATTTTTGATACTAAACTTAAAAATGAAATTAATGGGTTTGTATTTGATGCCAATAGTGGAGGCTTTACCGCAGACAATGTCGATGGCACAAGTCAGCGCCAAGGCTGGCAATGGCAGTCGAGTATGGCCTTCAATAGCTGGGATTTGGCAGTGCAATATAGCTATACAGATGCATCAGATGGCTCGGCAAGTGAATTGCGCCGTGCTCGTCACAATGCTTCTGTGACCACGAATCTCACATTGGCTCCACAGTGGTCTTTAAACGCTCAAGCGCTGTATCATGGGACTCAACTCGACCAGTTTTTTCCACCTTGGCTACAGCCCAGTGAGATAATCAAACTCGATGCCTATTGGATTGTAAATCTAGCACTGAATGTGGTGATAGATGCGCAGCACAGTATCGGATTATCTGGACGCAATGTATTGGCTAAAGACTATCAAGATATTGTGGGTTACCGCGGCAAAGAGCGCACCCTGCAATTGAGCTATCGTTATCAATGGTAAACAGCCTTGAGCAAAAAATTAAGTTTACATTCAGACCTCGGTCAGTATGATTTGAGCAACTATGAAAAAGAGTGAAACAATATGAAATCAGTTTTTCGTTCCATCGTAATCCTCTTCGCAGTAGCCTTTACTACTGCAGCATATGCTCAAGCCCGTTATGTCGAGGGCGAGCATTATCGTGTCATTGCAGATGAGGTATCAGAACAACGTCAGGTCACTGAGTTCTTCAGCTTTTGGTGCCCTCATTGTTTTAACTTTGAACCTCTCGTCCTCGAAATGAAAAAACGTCTGGATCCTGAGGTTGAGTTTAATAAGATTCACGTCAACTTCATGGGCTTTGCTGGACGTGATTTACAAGACGATGTGACGCGAGCCATGTTATTAGGCCGAGCGTTAAAGCGCGAGCAAGCGTTGAATACTGCAATTTTTAACTATATTCATCGTCAACGTGCTGCAATTACTAATCGCGATGATCTGAGAAGCATATTTGCGGTCAATGGTGTCGATGGGGCCGAATTTGACAAAAAAATAAGCTCTTTTACCATCAACAGTATGCTGCGCAAGAACAACAAAACCATTGATGAATATCGCAAGTTTGTGTCTGGCGTTCCCAATTTTATCGTAAATGGCAAGTATCAAGCTACATTCACTAGAGATATGACGCCTGATGATATGATTGATTTGATTGTATTTTTATCTGAACTAAACTAAAGACGATTTAGTTGAAACTTGTGCCGGTACGAATTGTGTATCGGCTTTTTTTATGACAAATCGCCTAGTAGAAACGTTATGACAGGAATCACTGACCTCAATACTCTAATCGCTACCATGGAGCCCGAGCAAGCGCCGGAGATGTTCGTGTTTGTCAGTGTACTTCATCCTACTACTCAAATGTTTGCTTCAGCCAAAGGCATGTTCGTCGAAAAAGAAGGCGTGACTTTTATTCTTCAGGAAAAAATTGCGCAAGAGTTAGAAATAGAGGGTGATGGCCCGTATGCGTGTATCACCTTAAATGTGCATTCTTCATTAGAGGCGGTAGGATTAACCGCAGCCTTCGCTAAAGCGTTAGCGACTGCAAACATCAGCGCTAATGTGGTCGCAGGATATTATCACGACCACATTTTTGTGGCGAAAAGAGATGCACAAGATGCGATGAATGTGCTTAAGGCATTGAGTGATAGAGCAACGCCTTAGCGTCGCCAATTTTGTTCAATCAACACTTTGCCGTCTTCGGCAATGATTTGCAATGTGGCATTGATTGGGTCGGCATCCCAATCAATCGTCAGCATACCAAAATTCGCTATTGCATGCGCTTCACTAGCTCGATATTGATTGGGAGAGATTTGTTTCCACTCCTCAGTCATGCCTGAAGCAGTCATATCCACTAGCTCAATGTCGCCTAAAGTCCGGCGAGAAATTTCTGACCAATGTGTATCACCACTGATAATCATTAAATTATCTAACTCCAAAGATTGGATCAACCCATACAGCCTACTTTGATCAGCTTTAAAGTTTGTCCAAGCTTCCCATCCGGTAAAATCTGCGACAACTTGTAAACTGGAAATCAAGATCTTCAGGTCTGCTGGCTTAGCTAGTTCCGACTCTAACCACTGCCATTGCTTATCACCTAACATCGTCGCCTCAGAGGCATCCATGATGCGGTAAGGCCCTTGGTCGTTAGGCAAGCGATTAACGGTATAGTTGAGCTTATTCACAGATTCTAATGGAGTTCGATTGTAGCGTAAATCTGGCAAAATAATGTGAACTTTGCGTTTACCATCATCAAACATGTAACTCGTGTAAGCTCCATCCTCGCGCATCCTGCGCTCAGAATGTTTAGGCTCGCCAAAAAAATCCAGCATAATGTGCTTCGATTCCGCCTTTTTGGGATATTCAGCGCCAGCGTCATTTTCTCCATAATCATGGTCATCCCAAATCCCAATAACTGGCGTGGTTGAGCGCAGTTTCGCAAAGCCCTCTTGTTGTGCAAGCAATTGATATTTTTCTGTTAACGCTTGCATGTCTTCCGTATCGCCGTACACATTATCGCCCATCAACACAAACAAATCAGGGTTTTGCGCCATGACATCATCCCACAATGGTTGTGGTTTATTTTCTTTGAGACAAGAACCAAATCCGATACGAGTAAGACGCTTTGTTTCATTTACGGGTGTAATCTGAGCTGCGGGGGTTAAAACGGGAAGTGGCTTACCTGCTTTGGGATTAAAGTCACGATGATCTATATCAAGAGTGGCTAACACGGTTGCTGCAAATTGATTCAATGAATACGTTTCTGTAGAGCGTACAATACCATGTTGAGCGATGTTGGGACCCATAGCAGCAAACCATACCTGATCTGCGCCGACGATCCCTTCTGGAAATTCAGGCTTTAATTTACTCATATAGCCATCGAGAGACGCTTTTGAAGCATGATGAGTCCAGTCTAATTGAGTGGCTCCTCTACCGTGATCGGTCGTCAAAAGGAGATTCGTGTTATCCTTATATTGCGGAATGGACTGTAATAACTCCCACAATGATTGAATAAAACGGTCACTGCGGTGAGCCGCTTGAAGATACTGCACATATTCTCCATCATGGGCAAAATCATCGGTTTCACCTAAAGCTACATAGATGATATTCGGTTGGTGTTGTTTGATGTACTCTTGTGTAAAGCCATGAGTAAAGGCATCTAAACGCACAGTGTACCAAGGAGATGGTATCTGAGATTGCAGCTCTGCCAGCCAATGTGCATGGGCTGAAGCATTGTCCCAGTTAACTCCGGTAAATCCAGCATTAACCACAAAGTCATTGCGCTCAGTATTAATAATATATGGAAATACGTCCCAACTGCCAAAGGCTGAAACATGATGATTTTGTTGATGTAGATACTCCAAAAAGGAAATGTTTTGATTATATTTAGACGCGTTAGAATCTATCCTATCATCTGCATAACCCGTCAAAATTTCATTGTATCCAGGATATGAAAACCACCAAGCATTACTCACGATCATTTTAGAATCATTGCGATGGTCACCAATTAAAGCCCCTTTTGGGGCAATCTCAGACCAAAAAAAAGGCATCAAAGCAGCTCTTCGTTCCTCAATCGTACCTTGCCCGTATCTTGCCATGACCGCATCGCGTACCTGTGCATTGTCTTGGGTTTCTAATAATGTTTCATCGACACCATAAAATAGCTCTTGCCAACGCAGTCCATCAAGCGTAACGACCAATACATTATCCGCCGCCTGAGTGCTTAGTGATAATAAACAAAAGAGTGTGATTACTATAGGACGCATACCTTATCTCCAAATAAAAAAATGTCCCACAGCCATGCGGCAGTGGGACTGTTCCAGGGAACAAGACAACACAAAGTGTTAGAAAGTGAAGTTCACATTTAATGCTGCAGTACGAGGCGCACCAATCCATGCCGATTGTCCCGCAACGCCACCTAAATAGCTCTTATCAAATAAGTTGTTGACGGTTAAACGCACTTCGGCATTTTTTAGACCTTGAGAAAGGTTTTCTAAACTCGCACCGATATACAAATCAGATACCATATAGTCATCAATGCGTTGTGAGTTAGCCGCATCCATCCAACGCTTACCAACATATTTATTTGATAAGCCTGCAAAGACACTGTCTTTGGCATAGTCAATTGATAACACGTACATGTCTTCTGGCGAACCAAATACAGTGTTACCTTGAGGGTAATCTAATGAACCATCCGCATACTCAGATTCGTTTGCTGTATAGGAACCATATACCGCCCAGTTATTATTGAGATATACCGTTGCGGACAACTCAAAACCAGTGGATTCGATACCGCCAACATTGACGTATGAACCGTTGGTACCGACTAAGTAGTTAATCGCATCCGGTGAGTCTGGTGACAAGAAAACTAAGCGATCTTCAAACGTAATGTCATAGAAGGTTGCAGAAGCATTGATCATGTTTGAGGTGTAACGCACACCCACATCAATGTTTTCTGCTGTTTCAGGTTCAATCAAATCAAAGGCTGATGCATCGCGCTCCAACACTGTGTCCTTGACTGCCGCAAAGTTTTCCGCATAACCAGCAAATATTTCTAAACCGTCAACACCCGTTTGTGCCACTAAACCTGCGTTTAATAACAAGTCTGAATCAGAGTTTACGTCAATTGAAGTATTCGCGAAGTTATCTTGCGCTTCTAATTCCACCAAGAACTGTTTTGCACCAATACGCGCTTGTACGCCACCAAAATCCATTTCGTTTTCGATGTAAAACATCATGGTTTCAACTGGGAAAGTACGGTCGTACTGCTTCCAATAAGCAACGTGGTCGAACTCATAGCCTGTCTTAGAATCCAGCATGCGGTGCCAGTCACGGTATTCTCCACGCTCGTAATCTTCGTACCAGAAACCACCACGTGTGGTGTTGGCGATATCACCAATCATGGAATCGTAAGCAAAATCTACGTTGATACCAACGCGGTCTTTTTCATAATGTGTATGACGATATGATCCAACCGGAACAGCTCCAGCGCCATAACATAATGGGTCATACTCTGCGCCTGCGCCACCGTAAGGGAAAGTAATTGAGCTTTGGCATTCTGTATTCGGTGCCAAGGCTACACCAGCATTGTTAACAAAGAATAAACGACCCAATGGTGCGCCGCCCTGAACAGTTCTATCCGTCGTCACTTCTGATTCGGCATTACCTGCACCATCATCAGTAACATTAACGATATACGGTGGCACCCAATCACCACGACCTTCGTTGCGATGCATGTAAGCATTGGCTTTCACGGTTAAGTTGTCAGTAGCATACTCTGCTTGAAGATAAGCAAACAAGTTTTCACGCAAAGTCGACCAGCCGCGACGATAAGCTTGGTCAACGTATGGAATTCCCGTCCATTCAGATGTGAGGCGGTCCCACTCAGGATTTTCTGCAAACTGATTCAAGCTGATACGCTGATAGTTATCTTCATGCGTGTCGTCAAAAGACACATATCCAGTGTAGGTCATTTGACCTTGTTCGCTGACCATTTTGGCAGCCATGTGAAAACGGTCATTTTCAGCAGATTGATCAATCCAATCAGAACTTTGCGATTTGGAAACTGAGAACCATGCACGGGTGCCTGACGCAATCTCACCAGTATTAATACGTGCAAAGGTTTTTTGTGCACCAAAATCTCCAATAGAGAAGCTCGTTAATACCTCTTGTTCTTCGGTAGGGTTAACGGTAGTGAAGTTTAATGTGCCGCCCAGTGCTTCGTTTGAGCGAGAAGCAATATCGGCTGTACCTTGAGAAACGTCTACACCGCGAAGATTTTCAGTATCGATATAACGATTGGCTTTGGCACCGCCACCATAATTTGAGTTACCGTTCGCAATACCATCGATAGTAATACCGATTTGTTGCTCGTCTAAGCTCAACTGAAAACCACGAATCGACACAGTAGTAGACCAATCATCTGCACCGAAGGTGTCACCTTCGTTGACTAAAACCCCAGGTAAATTGTCGATCACAGCAAGTGCACTGGTTAGAGTGGATTGTTGTAGTTGCATTTCTTGAGACGTGGCGCTGTTGGCAAAAGACACGCTCTTGCCAACCACGGTGATCTCATCGATGACTTTATTTTCTTCTGTTGTATCAGCTAATGCTGAGGCACTAAGTGCGACGCCAACTGCAATAGCTAGTGGTTGTAATTTTGTCATGGATATTCCCTAAATATGTGTGTTTAATTGCGCACATTGTGAGGGAGATAAATGACAAATTGTTTTCTAAACAAAGGCAGTTTAGTGAAAGTTCTGCGTAAATTTGATGTCACAACGATGACAAAATCGTGACAGAACTTTTGTATTTAGCCGAGCTCGTCCGTCGCTACTTTGTAGCGTGGATCTTCATTGACGTTGATCTCAACGTATTTAGATGCTTTTCGCAATAACGTCGCACACTCTGGCGAGATATGACGAATATGCAGTTTTTTGCCTGCTGCTTCATATTTATCCGCAAGTGAATCCAAAGCATCTATTCCTGATGAGTCCCAGATCCGAGACTCAGCAAAATCCAGTACGATGTCTTTCGGATCGTTCTGAATATCAAACAGCGCTTTAAAATGGGTTATCGAACCAAAGAACAAAGGCCCATCTAACTCGTAAACTTTCCAGTCATCACCATCAGTATGTGTTTTGGCGTGGATATGCGTAGCGTGTTTCCATGCAAAGACCAGCGCAGACACAATGACACCTACTATTACGGCAATGGCGAGGTCAGCGATGACCGTCACGAATGTCACGAGGAATAAGACGAAGGCATCTTCTTTGTTGACGCCACGAATGATGCGGAAGCTCGCCCACTCAAACGTACCAATCACCACCATGAACATCACACCGACTAACGCTGCAAGCGGGATCATCTCAATCAATGTAGATGCAAATAAAATAAAGCCCAACAAAACCAGTGCAGCAGTGATACCGGATAATCGGCCACGACCACCTGAATTGATGTTAATCATAGACTGACCAATCATGGCACAGCCGCCCATGCCTCCGAAGAAACCATTGACCGAATTGGCAACACCTTGACCGATACACTCTTTGTTGCCGCGACCGCGCGTATTAGTCATCTCATCAATCAAAGTAAGGGTTAATAGCGATTCAATTAGACCAACGAGCGCCAAAATAATCGCTGTTGGCAAAATAATATATAAGGTTTCAAGCGTAAATGGGACTGCTGGGATTGCAAAAGTTGGTAATTCCCCTGCCAGCGTTGCGGTGGCTTTTTCGGCCTCCGGTAACATGTCACGTACAAAATCAATCACGGTCCGTGAATCCACACCCAACCCATGTACAATCGCCGTGACAATGATAATCGCTGCTAATGAGGACGGTATGGCTTTGGTGAATTTAGGTAGAAAATGAATGATTGCCATGGTTAAAGCGACTAGTCCAAGCATGATATAGAGCATCTCTCCTTGCATCCAAACTTGAATACCTTCAGCATTGAACACTTTGAATTGACCCAGCTGTGCTAAGAAAATCACAATTGCTAGCCCATTCACAAAGCCAAGCATAACTGGATACGGTACCAGCCTGATAAACTTCCCGAGTCGAAATACTCCAGCCATTATCTGTAGTACACCGGCTAGTAGAACCGCCGCAAATAAGTATTGCACCCCGTATTGCGCAACCAAAGCCACCATTACAACTGCCATCGCGCCAGTGGCACCTGAGATCATGCCAGGACGACCACCAATCGCAGACGTAATCAAGCCCATCATAAAGGCTGCATAGAGACCGATCATCGGCTCAACCCCTGCAACAAAAGCAAAAGCCACCGCTTCAGGCACTAAAGCTAGTGCAACGGTAATTCCAGAGAGCACATCATTTTTGATGTTGCTGTTTTTCAAATCGAACATAAATTTTCACGCGCTTGTGTATCTATCAATAACCGCGCGCAGGGTAGCACAAATCAGCCTGAACTTCTGTTAATAAAATGTAAGCTGGTCGATTAGCGTAAATCATGAATTGCGAATCGCTTATTCTAGCGTCATAATGTTCACTTTACTTAAACGAGAACAGTATGTCCTCTGCCGTTATGACCGCGCTCATTGTGGTCGGCCCTGTCATTTGTTTGATCATGGTAGGTGTGTGTCTCAAGCGCATCGGCTTAGTGTCGGATGCGTTTGTCGATGATGCCTCTAGGCTAATTTATAATATTTCGTTGCCTGCGCTGTTATTTAACAGTATCTATCAAGCGGATTTTACCACCGCAGCTAATACCAACATGATCTTGGTGAGTGTATTAGGTACGATTGTACTCGTCGCACTGTTTGTCGTGATTTGTCATTTTATCGTCGCGCAACGGGTTGATCGCGGTGTCGTGGTACAAGGAGCGTATCGCTCTAATATTGGTATTGTTGGCTTAGCATTAAGCGCCAATGCGTATCCGAGTTTTTTTGCCACGGCATCAGTCTTTATGGCCTGTACGACCCTTATCTATAATCTATTAGCCGTTCTACTACTGAACCATTACACCGACAAAAACCATTCCATCAAAGACAACCTTGTTGCTCTGGCGAAAAACCCAATCATAGGTTCCATCGTCATTGCGCTGGCTTTTTCATATTTTGAATTGAATTTACCTGTGGTGGCTGAAGTCAGTCTTGCGTATTTTGCCCAACTTACTTTACCACTTGCATTAATTTGTACCGGCGCCTCTTTGCAGTTTTATGCAATGAAGTGTGATTGGTTTGCTTTAGTTCTTGCCAATGTAGGTAAATGTCTCATCTACCCTGCCGTTATTCTTGGCGTAGGTTATTGGATCGGCCTTGATCCGATTGAAATGGGCATTCTTTTTATGATGTGTTCGTCGCCGACTGCGGCAGCGAGTTATATCATGGCCAAGAAGAACAATGCTAATCCAGTTTTAGCGGCCAATATCGTTGTCACTACGACTGTTGTCGCCATCCCCATTATGATGTCTGCACTGGTGCTGTTAATCGCAATTGGGGTTGTCGCTCCGGCCCAAATAAGATAAAGAAATGAACCCACGTTTATGGATATCAACCAGTGTTGCATTTGTTGCGTATACCAGTTGGACCTTTTTTGTGAACATGAATGCTGATATAACACCCTCAACATTATGGCGTACCGCTTTATTACAAGGTGTAACCAGCGGATTGATCACGTTGGGATTCACATGGTTAACCGAGTGGTTTTTTAAGCGCCTGCATCACACTTGTCTGTCATTTGCTTTTATAACGCCTTTGGTCTGTTTACCCTATCATGACAGTCCATATGCGAATCAGTATCGACTAAGTCTTAATCAAGTATTAGATCGCATAGCGACATATACGAATGGTTCTAAGATAACAGGCATCCTTCTGGTACCGCTCTTACCAATGCTACTTCAAGCGTGTCTAATTACTAGCATCCATATCATTAATAACACCCCAAACATTTTATTAACGATACTTCCCTCAGTAATATTTAGTGGTATTTATGGTTATATTTATACATTTTCACTAGTAAAAAAATAGTACTGTTTTACAAATTATTAACATTGATTTTAATAATCACTTGTTGTTAGACTAGAGTCTTAGAGCAACACCAACGGAAGAACCAATGCAGGATTCGCACACCCATCAAGACCCTAGCTTAGGTGAACCCAAAGCTATGCGTTTTTCAGGAATCGCTTCTGAGTACTTTAGTATTTGGCTTTCCAACCTTTTGCTTTCTGTTGTAACTTTAGGTGTTTACAGTGCTTGGGCCAAAGTCAGGCGCTTACAGTATTTCTACAACCACACCTACCTTGATGATCATGCATTTGGCTATCATGCCGATGGATTACAAATTTTAAAAGGACGGTTGATTGTTGTTGCAACCTTAATATTGTTAAATGTAGCAGCGACCTTTTTTCCAGCTATTTATATATTTCTAATCATTATTTTATTTTTCGCAATCCCTTATTTAATAAATCTATCACTCGAGTTTAATGCAAAAGTCACC
>JALRKK010000102.1 GCA_023268935.1 Glaciecola sp. | reverse complement strand
TCGAAAAATACATTGCCATCAGCTTTATTGAAGAAAGCGTAAGTAGCAAGCCAGTTGCTGACGTAGTTTACACCCCAGATGAACAAACCCAGCAACGAATTATGGAACTCGATAGCTCGCTTGTTGAATGTCAACGTATGTATCGTGAGGCATTAGAGGATCTCGATACCACTAGTGAGGAATTACAATCGAGTAATGAAGAACTTATGGCGGCAAACGAAGAGTTGCAATCAACCAACGAAGAATTGCAATCGGTTAACGAAGAGTTGTATACGGTAAACAGCGAATATCAACAAAAAATTGTCGAACTGACAGATATTAACAATGATTTAGAGAATTTATTAACTGCCACAGAACTTGCCGTGTTGTTCTTGGATTCTGATTTGCGCATCCGTCGTTACACTCGCCCATTGACCAACTTTATGAACATCATGGACTTCGATTTGAATCGTCCATTCATGGATTTGTCACTCAAGTTTGAATTTGAAGGTTTGCATGAACACTTAAACAGCGTCAACAACGGCGGTGAAAGTGTCCATCAAACGACCAAAGCTGAAAATGGGCGAGAAGTTGAGATATCAATCAGTCCTTACACCATCGGTCAGAATAATAATGGTGTGGTTATCTCAATGCGAGATCTCAAATAACGTCTTATCGACATTCACCACCTTAAAGGGTAATGTGAGTGCATTACCCTTTTTTATGAGAAGGATTTAAGGAATGACTCACCAAATTTGGGAACAACGTTTTCAACCGAGAACTGATTTAAGGGACGGCGACCATCGCAGTGCGGCTCAACGCGATAAAGCAAGAGTCATGCACTCAGCAGCATTTCGTCGCTTGCAAGCCAAGACACAAATACACGGTATCGGGGTTAATGATTTTTATCGCACTCGTCTGACTCATTCACTTGAGGCGGCTCAAATTGGTGCAGGGATCACCGAACAACTCAACTCTAAATTTCCAACTCAATCACAGATGTTGTCTTTGGACAGCGATTTAATCGAAACCATATGTATGGCGCATGATATCGGTCATCCGCCATTTGGCCATGGTGGCGAAATTGCATTAAATTATGTCTTAAAAGACAACGGTGGTTTTGAAGGAAACGGACAAACCTTTCGCATCGTTTCGGCTCTCGAACCCTATACCAAAGCCAATGGTATGAATCTATCAAGACGTACCTTATTGGGTCTGGTTAAATACCCAAATTATCTTGATAATCTAAGTGCCCCCTACCCTGATTGCCAGGCTAGCAGCATCAGGGAAATCATTGCTAGGGATTATATCCCACCAAAAGGACTGTACCAGTGTGATGCAAACGTATTTGAATGGTTGTTATCAGGTATTGATCAAGATGATGCACAGACCTTCATGGCTGTGCTTGAAATCCCTAATGCACATAGCAAAACACTGTATAAAAGTTTTGATTGCTCCGTCATGGAACTTGCCGATGATATAGCATATGGGATCCATGATTTGGAAGACGCGATTGTCTTACAAAAAGTGCATATTGCGCAATTTATGGATGAAGTCGTTACCCCAATACAACGCAATAACACGCGTTTATCCGAACGCATTAACACCCTAGCAAAAGAGCTTTTTTCCGAAGAGAGTTATCGTCGTAAGAATGCCATCGGTGCCATTGTAAATAACTTCATAACCGCTATCGAAATCACTCGACAAGAACGCTTTAAAACCCCTTTACTTGATTTTCAAGCGGTACTGCCCGATGCGGATAAACAGGATCTGTTAGGTTTCAAAGGATTTGTTTGGAAACACGTTATTCAAACAACTGATGTGCAAATCGCAGAGTATCGAGGGCAGCAAATTGTCATTGAATTATTTCAAGCTTTTCAATCTGATCCCGAACGATTACTGCCGACGAATACTTACCGCAGATGGCTGAAAAACCGTGAAATAGGTTTGGAAAAACGCGCAATCGTTGACTATCTTGCCGGTATGACTGACGAATATGCCTTTAAAATGCACCAAAATTTGTTTGGTACTAAATAAAAAAACATTTGACTGTATAAAAATACAGTACTAATATACCTATACTGTTTATTTAACCAGTATAGGTATAAAGATGTCACTGCACCCACAACACAGAAATACAACAGACTTTGCTCCGCAAATACTTGCTAACGTTTCTAGTTCATCTAAAACTAGCAAAGTAGCTCGTAAGTGGCATTATTTATTGTCTGATACGTTGCGCTTTAGTGATACACAAATCCATGGCATTCGTATCCAGAAACCTGCGAAAGACATGGTGTTTGATTATTGCGTAAAGATTGTATCTCAACAACAAGTCGATACATTGTACATAGAACAACACTCTTTTACTGCCTCTGAGCTGTTTAACCTAACTATGCTGTGCAAAAATAAGCGAGTGAATTTAGTGCATTTGACCAAAACGCCACAGATCAAAACTAATAATGTGGTGTACGGACCTTGGTAAGAGACATCAGATGATTATATTGATTAAACTGGAATCGATTGCTCTTGCCAGGATGTACAAGGTTGGTATAGATACCGCTCATGTGACTGGCCCAAATACAAGTAGTCAACCTGTGTAATCGTGCATACGGAAACGATAAAGTTAGCAGGAGTACTGTCATTAATAGGTTTAAAAGATTCACGCGCAGACACTGAAAGCTCCTGCCAAATTCGTTGCCGACACTGTGCGTCGTTTACGTCGGCATCCTCTCCTATCAAGTTGCACTCAACACGCAAACGATACTGCTCTCGAGTTTTAGCAAAGTACCAAGCTATCTCGGCTTGTGAGTGACTCTTTAATGAATGCACCTTATCGCAATTTTTTTCGGTAACAAAATACAATTGCGTATCCGAATCATTAAAACCACGAAACACAACCGTACGGTTTTGTACACCACGTGTCTCGCAATATGTAGCAAGTTGAAGATAACGGCTCTCAGGCTTGCTTCTCGATAGATGCAAAGAGCGAGCAAGACGTTGTTTCCATATCATGCCTGTGCAATCCTTAGCTGATTTTTACTGAGTCAAATAAACGATAAAAGTTCGCCGTCGTTTGCTCTGCGATGTGCGCAACGGACACCCCCCTAAGCTCAGCAATAAATTCAGCAACTTCTACAACATACGCCGGCTGGTTAGTTTTACCTCGATAAGGTACAGGCGCTAACCACGGGGAATCTGTTTCAATCAGCATGCGCTCTAATGGGATGGATTTGGCCACCTGCTGTAACTCTTTTGCCGATTTAAAGGTGACAATTCCAGAAAAACTGATATAAAAACCTAGCTCAATAGCCGCTTCAGCCATCGCCAGATCTTCGGTAAAACAGTGTAATACGCCTCGCACCTTTCCTTGGCCATGCTCTTTAAGCAAAGCAATAGTGTCTTTACGAGCATTGCGAGTATGCACGATTAACGGCTTATCCACTTCAAGAGCTACGTGAATATGGTCAATAAAACTTTGTTTCTGCACCGCAACCGTGTCTTGGGTATGATAATAATCTAAACCCGTTTCACCAATGGCAACCACTTGATCGCGATTGGCATACACGCGTAATGTCTCAATTGGCACAACGTCTTCATCGTAACAAGGATGAACACCACACGACACAGAAACATTGTTAAAGCCTGACACTTGCTCATACATGCGATCAAATTCAGCCACATTTACCGCGACACACAACATATGCTCAACATTACGAGAATGCGCATTGGCTACGTAATTGGCGATGGCGTCTGGATTGTTTTCATCAATTTTATCAAGATGACAATGAGAATCTACAAACGTCACGATAAGACCTCTTTTACACGGTTTAAGATTTTGTATAACAACATGGATTTGTTAACACCTGGATGCTGAGCCTCTCGCATCAACTGTACTGATAAGTCATAAATACCCTTGTACTGTTTGGATGATGGGGCTTGTCGACACCATTGTTGAAGCCAGAACAAGCAATCTTGGACATGGGCTTCCCATTTTTGCGCCATACTCAGAACTGAACCAGGAGAATTTAAGCTCTGCAACGCCTCAATAAACATAGCGTAAGTCACAGCATCGTCTGAGTGAGCAGCCAAACACAACTTAGGTAAGGCTCGATAAGCTGATATTTCTTCTAAAGACATGTCGATACGATATTCATCACGCAACCAATTCTGTATCTTTTGGGGCTCTGGCAGCGCCAACACCTGCTTTTCGCATCGACTTAATACCGTAGGTAACAAACTGTGAGCGCTGGTTGCCGTCATGATGATATAGGTATTATTGGTCGGTTCTTCTAAGGTTTTGAGTAAAGCGTTTGCCGCAGCCGTTGTCATACGTTGGCCATCGGTCAGCAGCAATACTTTATTTTGGGAAAGCTGTGCACTGCCCTGAAGCTTATCAATTCCTTGGCGAATACTATCAACACCAATAGACAGATTTTCAGTTGTAATGTGATGTTTGTCCGGATGCGTCTGTGCTTGGATTAGCTGACAACTCTGACACTCACCACAAGGATGACCTACAACCGGTCTGTGGCAAAGTATCAGTTCGCAGAGTGCTTCGGCAAACTCACTTTTTCCTAAACCGTTAGGGCCAAGTATTAGGGGTGCATGATGTAGAGTCTGACGCTCCAGACGTGATGCCAGTTGCGCCAATTCAGGTTCATACCAAGGAAAGATCATATTTTATCAATGTCCTTCTCTGTACCAAGATATTGATGCAATGCTTGGAGGACGTCTTGTCGAACCTCATCGATACTTTGACTGGCATCAATCACAACAGAACTATCAGAATGAGCAGCCGCTAGTTCAAGGTACTTCTGTCTGGTACGTGCAAAGAAAAGTAATCCAGATTGCTCAATCCGATCTAACTCGCCGCGTTGACTTGCGCGTTTTAAGCCAGTTTCAGGATCAATATCTAACAAAATGGTAAAGTCAGGTTGCACGCCTTTGAGGGTGATATTGCGCAAACTATCGATCTCATCCATTGGGATCTGGCGCCCTCCCCCTTGATAAGCAACGGATGACCAGTCGTGACGATCGGCTAATATCCACTGGCCTTGTGCTAAAGCTGGTGTGATGACATTTTCGAGTAGCTGCGAACGAGCCGCGTACATCAAGCATAATTCAGTGGTGGTGGTTACTGATTCTGACCACTCTTTTTTAACGCAATCACGAAGTGCTTCTGCTAAAGGTGTGCCACCTGGCTCTCGTGTCCGCACAACGGATTTACCTGCTTCATGCAGTACGTGAGAGATCGTATCAATGACCGTACTCTTGCCAGCGCCTTCTAGACCTTCAACCACAATAAATTGTCCACGCATTTTAGTCACTTTGATTCTTTTATTTGTTTAATTGGTATTTTCTCACAGCTGCATTGTGATCTGCCAATGATTTCGAAAAATGATGACTACCATCTCCTTTGGCCACAAAGTACAGTTCGTCTGTCTCGTCAGGATAAAGAACGGCGGTTAAACTCGCTTCACTCGGCGCAGCGATGGGTGTCGGGGGTAAACCATCCATGCGATAAGTATTATGGCTGGTTTTGGTTTTTAAATCACGACGAGTAATATTGCCATTAAAGTTAGGCCCGATACCATAAATTACAGTGGGATCTGTTTGTAATCTCATGCCCAAGCGCAGCCTGTTCAAAAATACACCTGCAATGCGCTCTCGTTCTTCAGCGCGCCCCGTTTCTTTTTCAATAATCGAAGCGAGTATGACCCAATCTTCTGTATTGTTGATTTCTGGTGGTAGAGATCCCTTAGATAACAGCTGTCCAATCAAGATTGCTTGAGCAGCTTCTGCTCTTTTTAATAAATCAGACACCCGGCTACCGTGATTGTACTGATACGTATTGGGCAATACATAGCCCTCAAGGTACTTTCTATCCTCATCATAATAGTGCCATGCGTTTTGATCATATGATACATCCATCACCAAGCCTGGAGCATTAGCTAGCTGCATCAACCATTCACGCAACGTTTGTCCCTCTACCAAGGTCACACTGTGGGTCAGGACGTTTCCATCAACAATCTTGTTTAGTGTTTGACTCAACGTCATTGACGGATCAACTTCATAAGCTCCGGCTTTTATGTTTTGGAATTCGGGATGAAGCCTAAGCCATATTTTGTCCAGCAAGTGTAAAGGTGAGTTTTGTAACTGACTCATGACTTGGGAGGCGGTCGTTCCAGGAGGAATGGTGATGATTTGTCCCTCAGCCACCTTTATTTTATGAGAAGGTATCGAAGTAAAAGCAAAACCAAAACTGACACAGAACACGATACATAATATACACAACCCAACTAAAAATGACTTCATAAGCTACCACTGTGTCAATTGACTGAGATAAATCTGCCAATGCTGCTGCAAACTTTGAAATTTAGAATTCGCAAAAATAATATTATCCTCTTCGGACATGCCGGCCATATTTTGGGTGTTATTTATCGGTAAGCGGAGTTCATTAACGACTTGCAGGTGACGCACACAATTACACAAGACGACAGTATCGGCTTGTACTAAATCAATGACACCATAATCTCCGACCACAAATGGCACATCATATAATTGAAATGACTCGATTAACTGCGCTCGCAAAATACCCGCTACGCCAGCATTTTCAATTTGCGGAATATGCCACCGGTCATCCAAATACCACAAAATATTAGCGCTCGTTGCTTCAACCACGTTTTGCTTCTGATCCAAACAAATTACATCATCCACACATAAGTCGTTTGCTTGCTGTTTAAATAACACGTTTTCTAAGCGATTGCAGTGCTTACTGCCTGCTAGCATAGGTTGTGCACTGAGATAGCCTTGTGCGATAGCTACGGATAAAGGTTGGGTATTAAGGGTTGGCATTGGATAACGCGAACAGTACACCAAGGGTTCATTTATCCCTTTGGGATCATATCCTCGCCCACCTTCACCACGACAAATCAAGACCTTTAAGACGCCCGCTTGCATTTCTTTGGCCATATCTTCGATTACTTGCATTACCCCTGACCAATCTATCTGCGTAATCATTAATTTAGCCGAATCATTTTGCAAGCGTATTAGATGAGACGATAAAAATTCAATACGGCCGGATTCTACGCGCATGGTGGTAAAACAGCCATCGCCATAATTGAAGTTTCGATTGGAGCTCAAAGACATCGCGTCACGGATTATTTGCATAACAGTCACACATTACTACAGTTGCTCTATCATACGCATAAAAAAGACATAAAAAAACGTCATTGCACAATAACAATGACGTTTTCATCAAATTACGAATAATTAAGCTTTTTTAAATAACAAAGAACCATTCGTGCCACCAAAACCAAAAGAGTTACACAAGGCATATTCTGTGTCCATAGTTTGTGCTTCATGAGGCACCAAATTTAGGTCACAATCTTCGCTTGGGTTATCCAGGTTAATGGTTGGAGGCGCAATTTGTTCGCGCAATGCTAACACCGTAAAAATAGCTTCAACAGAACCTGCAGCGCCTAATAAATGACCGATCATGGATTTAGTAGAAGATACTTTGACGTCCTTCGCTGCATCGCCAAAAATACTTTTCACTGCACTTATCTCAGCAATATCACCGGCCGGCGTTGAGGTACCATGGGCATTGATGTAACCGATTTGTGCTGGAGTAACAGCTGCATCATTGATGGCATTTTGCATTGCCGCCGCTGCACCTTCACCGTCAGCAGGAGGAGATGTCATATGATACGCATCGCCTGACATACCAAAACCAGACAGCTCAGCATAAATCGTAGCACCTCGAGCAACCGCATGCTCGTACTCTTCGAGCACCATAACACCCGCTCCCTCACCCATGACAAAACCATCACGCGCTTCATCCCACGGACGAGATGCTTGTTGTGGACGATCATTTTGCGTAGACAGTGCTCTAGCTGAACCAAAACCAGCAATCGCTAAAGGAGTAATCGTCGATTCAGCACCACCTGCAACCATAACATCTGCATCGCCATAAGCGATGGCACGCGCCCCAATGCCAATGTTATGAACACCTGTCGTACAGGCCGTAACCACATTTAGGTTTGGCCCTTTCAGACCACGCATGATGGATAAAAAGCCGGATACCATATTGGTAATGGTCGAAGGGACAAAAAAAGGTGACACTCGACGTGGACCAGATTTAATCAATTTATGATGGTTTTCTTCGATCAGAGGTAAGCCCCCGATACCAGAACCAATCGCAACCCCCACCCGAGCAGCGTTTTCTGGAGTAATCGTAAGCTTACTATCATCCAATGCCTGCATACCTGCAGCAACACCTAACTGGATGAAGCGATCCATCTTTTTGGTTTCTTTTTTATCAATGTACTGTGTTGCATCAAAATCTTTAACTTCTGCTGCAAACTTAGTGCCGTATTCACTTGCGTCAAAATGGGTAATTTGACCTACCCCTGACACACCTGATTTGATGTTCTGCCATGTACTAGCAACGTCATTACCAACTGGGGTAATTAACCCAAGACCCGTAACGACAACTCTGCGTTTTGCCATCACATTCTCCTAAAGCAAATATTTATTCTAATAGAAACAAAAAACGGCCCGTTAAGAGCCGTTTAGTCACACATAAATAAAATTATGCGTCGCTGTTCGCGTTGATGTAATCAATTGCAGATTGAACAGTCGTGATCTTTTCAGCTTCTTCGTCTGGGATTTCAGTATCGAATTCTTCTTCAAGAGCCATTACTAATTCAACTGTGTCTAAAGAATCAGCGCCTAAATCATCAACAAATGCCGCTTCAGATTTCACTTCTTCTTCTTTAACGCCAAGCTGTTCAATGATAATTTTTTTGACGCGTTCTTCGATATTACTCATTTTTGTACATTCCCTAATTGTTCTTTGGAAAAAAATCTAATGTATTCTAGGTTGCAAACGTAATATTAGCAAGTTTTGATTGGTTATAACTTCGTGGTCAAACCACCTGCAAGCATCAATGCTAACCAAGAAATTGTAAAACTTCAAGAAAACCCTAGCCCATGTGCATGCCGCCGTTTACATGCAAGGTTTCACCCGTAATGTAAGCAGCCGATTCAGTGGCCAAAAAAGCGACAGCCGCAGCAATTTCTTCTGGTTGGCCTAAGCGATTTGCAGGGATATCTTTGAATATTTCTGCTTTTTGTTCGTCGGTGAGTACCTTAGTCATATCCGTATCGATAAACCCAGGCGCAACGACATTGACGGTAATACCTCGAGATGCCACTTCACGAGCCATGGATTTAGAAAAACCAATAACACCAGCTTTAGCCGCGGCATAGTTTGCTTGACCAGGATTACCGGTCGACCCTACGACAGAGCCAACATTGATAATTCTGCCAAAACGCTGTTTCATCATTCCGCGCAAAACCGCTTTTGACAGTTTAAAAATAGCACTGAGATTGGTTTGTATTATGTCATCCCATTCTGAGTCTTTCATTCTCATGAGAAGGTTATCGCGAGTAATCCCAGCGTTATTGACTAATACAACAATCGGACCAAACGTTGCGCTGACCTCACTGACTAACGCATCAATTGCACCGTCTTCAGTCACATTCAGGGCACGCCCTGCACCATTACCACCTAGATACTCAGAAATAGCAGCGGCTCCATTCTCACTCGTTGCCGTACCAACCACAAAATACCCTTGTTCGGTAAGTGCTACTGCGGTGGCTTTACCAATACCGCGTGAAGCACCAGTCACTAGGGCAATTTTTTTATCTGACATGTTTTTATCCTACTTTTAAATGGTCTGGAGCATTAATGCTGCTACAGTCCAACGTCTTAACAATGCGTTTATTCAAGCCCGTTAATACTTTACCTGGGCCAACTTCTAGTACGGTAGTCATTCCTTGAGCTGACAACGACTCAACGGTTTTCGTCCACTGTACTGGACGATACAACTGACGTACCAATGCATCGCGAATGGCCGCTGCTTCAAAATTCACTTTAACATCTACGTTATTGACCACAGGAAGCACCGGATTAGCCATCTTAATATCTTCTAGCAGTGTGGCAAGTTGCTCTGCTGCTGGCTGCATTAAAGCACAATGGGAAGGAACAGAAACAGGAAGAGGCAATGCTCGCTTAGCACCCGCTTCTTTACACAAGGCACCGGCCTGAGCAACAGCGTCTTTATGTCCGGCAATAACCACCTGACCCGGGGAGTTGTAATTTACAGCTGATACCACTGTATCCGATTGTTGCGCAACATCTGCACAGATTTGCTCAATCGTAGCATCATCCAATCCAATAATAGCGTACATAGCTCCTACACCGGCTGGTACTGCAGCTTGCATGTATTGACCACGAGCACGCACGAGCTGTACCGCATCCGCAAGCGAAAATACACCAGCACAAGTTAAGGCCGAATACTCACCCAGACTATGACCGGCCAAAGCTTGAGCTCTTAAATCAGTTAATTCTTGCAAGCTTCGATAGACTGCAACCGAGGCCGTTAATAACGCTGGTTGCGTGACTTCTGTTTGATTTAATTGGCTGTTTGGGTCGGTGCTCACTACTTGCCACAAATCATAGCCAAGGGCATCAGATGCCTCAGCAAACGTATTGGTAATAATAGGCGTGTATTCGGCAAGTTCTGCAAGCATACCAACCGCTTGAGAGCCTTGGCCAGGAAAGACCATCGCAATGGTTTGACTCATAAAAATTCCTTTCGAACTAATATTTAATTAACGCAGAAGCCCAAGCGAACCCGCCGCCAAATGCTTCAAGTAATAAGTTTTGTCCACGTTGGATGCGTCCATCACGAATAGCTGTATCCAAAGCGGTGGGGACGGTTGCGGCCGACGTATTTCCGTAATACTCGAGCGTGATAACAACTTGTTCAAGTGACATATTCAACTTTTTGGCAATGGCGTTGATAATGCGAAAATTAGCTTGATGTGGTACTAACCAATCAATGTCGGATTTGTCTAAATTATTCGCTGCAAGAGTTTGTTCAACGACTTCGCTTAGCTTAGTTACTGCCATTTTGAAGACTTCATTGCCTTTCATCACCCCCCAATTCTCATGAACGGAGGCTTCATCACCACGAGTCGGATTCCCTACATACAATAAATCTGAATAGGAACCGGCTGCATGAATATGGGTCGATAAGATCCCCGGTTCTTCGGAGGCTTCAATAATGGTAGCGCCTGCGCCATCACCGAATAAGATCACCATTGAGCGATCTTTAGGGTCGACCAGTCGTGACAAGCAGTCTGTGCCAATGACCAAAATACGTTTAGCCATACCTGACTTGATGTATTGGTCGGCAACACTGAGCGCATAACAAAATCCGGCACACGCTGCAGCCACATCAAACGCAGGAATACCATCTAACTCTAAAATACGTTGAATTTCACATGCCGTGCTGGGCAAAGCTGTCTTCCCAGACGTTGTGGCACAAACGATCATATCAATTGATTTAGGATCAATTTGATTATATTCGAAAGCTGACCGAGCCGCTTCAGCGCCCATTGTGCCAGCCGTCTCATCTGGCCCAATAATACGACGTTCTTTAATACCAGTGCGATCGGTGATCCATTGATCTGAGGTATCGACCATAAGTTCCAGGTCGGCGTTGCTGCGAACCTCACTGGGGAAATAGCTTCCCGTACCGATGATTTTTGAATACATAATTGGGTATTACTCCAGCAATATGTTGGCGATTGTTGTTTTTATTTTGTGTGGAATGTCTTGCTCGACTTCATGTACTGCTTGAGTTATTGCAGAAGCTACCGCGTTTGCATTCGCGTTGCCATGACTTTTTACCACAATACCTGCTAATCCTATCAAACTCGCGCCGTTATACTGGTCGGGCTTGATCTTTTGGTATAGTTTTTTGAGGATCGGGATACACAACATAGCCAGCAATTTCATCCATAAACTGCTGCTAGTTATACGATATATCTCCGCTCGCAGAAAGGTGTAAATGCCTTCACTTGCTTTTAACGCCACATTGCCAGTAAAGCCGTCAGTGACGATGACATCAGCCTTACCACTTAAAATATCATTGGCTTCTAGATAACCAATGAAATTAATTTTATTTAATCGTCTCAGCCTGTCAGCGGCTTTTTGGATGGTTTCGTGACCTTTGGTATGCTCTTCACCAACATTCAACAAAGCGACTTTAGGGTCAACATTACACCGCTTAGCACCTAAATGACCAACCGTTTGCGCAAGGACTGAGCCCATGACGGCATTTTGTACTAAGGTAGTGTCTGAGTTACTGATATTCGCACCCAAGTCCAATAACCATACTGATTGCTCTGACTGGCAAGGCAAATGCGAAACAAGTGCTGGACGGTCAATACCGGGTAAAGTTTTGAGCAACACAGCTGCGAGGGCAAATAAAGCCCCAGTATTGCCTGCACTGACGCAAGCATCGGCTTCACCTGAAGCGACTAGCTCAATAGCTCGACGCATGGAAGAGTCTTTTTTGCGACGCAAAGCGGTCGACGGTTTATCCTCCATGGTAACCACATCTTGGCAATGCACGACTTTAATTCGCTGGCAAATTGCTGCTTGGACTTCTTTGAGTTCACGATTGATGAGGTGTGCGTCGCCGCACAGGATAAGAAAGAGATGCGAGTGTTGATGGAGCGCTTTTATTGCCCCAGAAATAATAATGGGGGGACCATGATCTCCCCCCATTGAATCTAACGCAATGGTTAGTACTGACATAAAATCGAGCTTAGTTGCCTACGACTTTTTTGCCTTTGTAAAAACCATCAGCCGTCATGTGGTGACGACGATGCGTTTCACCTGATGTAGAATCGACAGACAAAGTTGCGCCTGTGAGAGCATCATGTGAACGACGCATGCCACGCTTAGCGCGGGTTTTACGATTTTGCTGTACTGCCATAATTTACTCCTGGTCTCGCTTAAGTTTTTGTAAAACCGCAAATGGGTTTTCACGCTCTTGTTCCGGTTCAAGTTGACCAAACGTCATATCGTTTTGCGTAACACTGCACTCATTCTCTGCATGAACAGGTACAATTGGCAAAGTAATAATCAATTCGTCTTCGAATAATTGCACCAAGTCCACTTCTCCGTGTTCGTTGACGGCAACCGGTTCGTAAGCGTCAGGTAATTCATCGTGCTCAAGTTCATTCCCCTGCACGGGAGTGAAACAAAAAGCCACTTGTGTCGCTTGCGGCATGATTGAATTACAACGTTGACAGATAAGTTGAGCCTCCGTGCTGAGTTCGCCTTGGAAGTAAGTAAGACCCTGCGCGTCTTTTGCAAACTTAACATCCACTTGGATAAACTCATCACATGAAGCGACGGACGCTTCCCACCTTGGCATGTCTTTAGACGCCATTACGCCTGAATACTCAGAACGCTTAGTAGCGGCTTTGACCGGATCAAGGTATTTTGGCAATTTAACTTTCTGCATACGGCGCGCATATTATAGATTTGCACAACAACTGTCAAAGGATATATAGTGGATTAATCGTTTATTTTATTCATTTTCTAACGATATACCATCTATGAAAAAGATTATATTAGCTTCCTCATCAAAATATCGTCGCACGTTGTTAAACCAACTTGGACTCAGTTACGATTCTGTGTCCCCAGAGATTGACGAAACTCCAGGTAAAGATGAGTCACCCGCTGCTTTAGTGCATCGATTAGCATATGAGAAAGCCAAAGTGGTAGCAGTCAGACAACCTAACGCCATCACCATTGCTTCTGATCAAGTCGCATGCATAGATAATACTATTTTGACCAAACCCGGTAATCGAGACAATGCGATTGCCCAATTAAGTCAATGTAGCGGACAAACGGTCACATTTTATACCTCTTTATGTGTGCTTTTACCCGAACAAAAATTTGAAAAAACCATTGTCGAGCCCTTTATTGTTGGCTTTCGCGATTTGACTCAAAAGCAGATTGAGGGTTATGTCGACCGAGAGCAACCTTTTGATTGTGCGGGGAGTTTTAAATCAGAAGGATTAGGTATTGCTTTATTCAAATTTTTGAACGGTCGCGATACCAATACGCTGGTCGGGTTACCGCTGATTGAGTTAACCGCCATCCTGTTCGAACTCGGTGTAGATGTACTAGAGCCAGTTAATTAACTCGATTGGTGAGTCAATGATTGCAACGGGATTGTGTTGGTTAAGTTGCGCAACCGAATGCACACCGTAACTTACCCCAATTCTTGGCATATTGATGCTTTGTGCCATTTGCATATCAAATGATGTATCCCCCACCATCAGGCACTCTTCTGGCGCCAGCTTTTGCCGTTCAAGGATCTGTAACAGCATATCTGGTGATGGCTTAGATTCAGCCTCATCGGCACAGCATGAATCAACAAAATAACTTTTTGTCTGAGTATGCTGCCAAGCACGCTCCAACCCCCTGCGCGCTTTACCAGTAGCAACTGCCAAGCGATATTTGTCAATTAAGTTATCTAATAATTGCTCGGTACCTAAAAATAACGAGCAAGGCGTTTGGTCATATGACACAAAAACTGACTTATAATGATCAACAACCTCTTGTGTTTTGACTTGACACGACAGACCGAATAAACGTGCGATTGCAGGAGTTAAGCTGATCCCGATAATCTGATGAACGGCAGGGGCAGAAGGGACAGCCAAATCCGAACGCCTCGCCGCTTCTTGCATCGTGTTAACGATTTTATCAGCAGAATCCATCAGCGTGC
>JALRKK010000095.1 GCA_023268935.1 Glaciecola sp. | reverse complement strand
CCACAGTTCTACTTCCGTACGACTGACGTAACTGGTGCGGTTGAGCTACCAGAAGGCGTAGAGATGGTTATGCCTGGCGACAACTTGAAGTTTGTTGTTGAGCTCATTGCCCCAATCGCGATGGATGAAGGTTTACGCTTCGCAATCCGTGAAGGTGGCCGTACAGTAGGTGCGGGCGTAGTAGCGAAAATCATCGACTAATTTGTCTGGAACAAATTAGAACAAATAAGAAAACCCAGCTTAGGCTGGGTTTTTTATTTGGCCCGCAGGGCGGAGGGCAGGATGCCCGGAGTACCTATTGTCTGTTACAGAACTGGTGAATCGAGTTTAGATGCGATTTGTTGAGGGGTAACACAGGCTAAAGAGACTACAACCCCGTTTTCCAAATTCACAATTTGTGGATACTGGTTATGCTAAGTTGGATCCACTAATCAATAACGAAAGCTTAGGTTTTTCATGTGAACAGTTATGACTAGACTCTAAAAAACCAGCTGTTTTATTTGCACCAACTTTTTACCCGAGTTCAATTGAGAAAATGTGCCCAGCGAATTGCGGTTTATTTGACACAAAATTAATACCACGTAATTAACCGAATACGAACAAGTGGAAAATATAATGTAAGCGCTTTCATTTTTACTTTTCATTAACTTATCTTTGCTGTATCGTTACGGTGTTTTAAAGAGAAGAGCGCGAAATGAAATTTTTAGTAAAATATTGGTTGGTAATGGTGTTTGTCCCATTCTCAGCACAGGCAGGTTGGGAAGTCACATGGATCGAACGCTTTGATGGCACGGCTGTCAATTGGAACAACTGGACGGCTCAAACCAACGCTAATTATAACAATGAAGAGCAGTGTTACACCGATGATGAAACATCCGTTAACCGTAACTATGAAGTATCAGACGGCACATTAAAAATTACCTCTCGCCGCATGAATATCAATTGTCCTGGGCAAAATGGGCGTTTTCGTGAATGGACTTCAGGTCGTTTGAACTCCAAAGATAAGGCAGAATTTTTGTATGGCAGAATTGAAACACGTTTGCGTTTTGATGATTTACGCCATGGCACTTGGCCAGCATTTTGGGCGTTAGAAAATCGCATCCAAGAACAACCCATCGCGGGTGATAACGACAACATCGGTTGGCCAAATCGTGGGGCAGGTGAAATCGATATATGGGAATGGCACGGAAATAACGGTAATAGTTATATTACGGCATTCCATAACTCAACCCGCTATGCTGGCAGTGATGCTTGTGGTGATGTCGCTTATTATAACTACCCTAGTGGTGCTCCAGATGTACAGGATTTTCATGTATATGCAATGGAATGGACCGCTGATAGCATTAGTTTTCATATTAATGACACCGAAGTAGTGCGTTATGACATGCGCAGTTGTGATTTTTATGAAGAACCGATGTTCCTTCTGCTCAATGTCGCGATGGGTGGTACTTTAGGCGGTGCGATAGATTCATCTTTGGATACATCTACATTGGAAGTCGATTATGTTGCGCGTTGTTTACCAACGTCCTCAAACCAAGCGTCACTTTGTAACGAAACGACACCATTGGCACTTGACGATGACAATGATGGGGTGGCTAATAATGAAGATCAGTGTCCTGCGACGCAAGCCGATGCAAACGTCGATTATAGAGGATGCTTAGTTGTTCCGCCTGAGCAACTACCGGATGCACCCGAAACAGCTGCGCCAATACCTACAATAGATGCCAATAATGTGATTTCTTTGTATTCGGATGTATATGAAAATATTACTAATATTGATTACAACCCAAACTGGAACCAAGCAACTCAAGTTGAAGAGCTTTTGATTGAAGGCAATAACACGCTGGTTTATCGTGGTTTGAATTATCAGGGAACGGATTATGGTGACAATAAACAAGATGTGAGTGATTATGATTTTTTGCATATTGATTATTGGACCAAGGACGCAGCCTACCTCGAATTATACCTGATCAGCCCAGGTCCTAATGAAAACCCAGTTAACTTACCCATCGAGCGTGCCCAGTGGCAAAGTGCGGTGGTGCCACTCAGTGAATACGAACAAGTCGTTGATTTAACAGATACATTTCAGCTTAAATTAATAGGTTCAGGAACGGTTTTTATTGATAATATTTATTTTAGTCGAAGGGCTGATGATGGGAATACCAACCCAACAACTCCAACCAATCCATCTAACCCAACTAATCCAACCCCATCAAACAATGCGCCAACTATTAATTTGCTTGTAGCCCAAGCATCGCAAACGATTTCTCGTATTGATACAACCGATGGCAATGTAACTGTGATTGCTCAAGTTCAAGATAATGATAGTAATGACTCACAAACCATTGTGTGGAGTATTAGTGGTGTGTCCAACCATGATATAAATAATGCACAACTCACATTTTCTCCAGCTGCAATCACTGCAGATCAAGTGATCATCAGCGCGACGGTAACGGATTCAGGCTCTCCGGCATTAAGTGCCACAGCGTCGAGTACCTTAAATGTATTCACCCCTGCAACAACCCCTTCGACTGCAGTAAATCTGGGTACTAATGATTCAGGAGGGTCTACAGGCGGTATTGTAAGCGCCTATTGGCTGATGGGACTTGGCTTATTGGTTTTATGGAGAAGAAAAAGCCTTTTGTACAGGTGACACCAACCAGACATTCGTGCATACTTTAATTTTTGTGAATTAGATTTCTACACGGACATGATACTGCTGTTAGTTTACATTGGTGTGGCATTGGGCTTCTCTTTTTTGTGTTCCATTGCCGAAGCGGTTATTTTGAGTGTGTCGAGCGCACATATCTCGGTTCTCAAGAAAAAGCGTAACGCCAGTGGCCAGATCCTTGAAGATCTCACGCAAGATATTAATAAACCGCTTTCGGCGATATTAACCCTCAATACTATTGCACATACGATGGGCGCAGCAGGCGCCGGTGCGCAAGCGGCAAAAGTATTTGGGGATGCGTATTTAGGGCTCATTTCTGCAGTGTTGACGCTGTTGATTTTGGTGTTCTCTGAAATTATACCCAAGACCCTTGGCGCGACGTTCTGGCGTCAACTGGCGCCTGTTACTGCGTATTTTTTGAAGTACTTAATACTTGTACTGTATCCATTTGTGGTCATGTCCAAAAAGCTCACCTCAGGTTTTACTGAAGAATCACCATTAAAAGGACTATCTCGAGAAGAACTTCACGCGATGGCCGAAGTCTCAGGGCAAGAGGGACAATTGGCTGCGCATGAAGCGAATATCCTCAAAAGTCTTATGTCACTTCACGAAATGACTATCCGTCAAGCCATGACGCATCGCAAGGACGTATTTTCTGTCCCTCAAGATATGACGGTGGATGCTTTTTGTAACGAGCATGCGCATGTGCAGTTTTCGCGTATTCCGATCTTCGAAGAAGGTGATGCCGAAAAAATTGTTGGATTTGTCATGAAAACGGACATTTTAATTGCTCAGGCTCAAGGCAAACCGCATTATCCCCTCATCGATTTCAAAAAAGACATGCCCGCACTGCTCAGCTCTATGCCTTTATCGAGTACGTTTGATAAATTTTTATCACATAAAGTCCATATGCTACATGTGATAGACGAGTACGGCGGCTTAGAAGGCATCTTGACTATGGAAGATTTGTTAGAGGCTCTCTTAGGTGTGGATATTCAGGATGAAACCGATGAAAACATGAGTCTACGACAAGTTGCTCAAGCTTTGGCAAAATCTAGAAGGCAACAAAAAGCCAGTAAAGTATCCAAATAATAAAAGCAAAAAAAAGGTCAGTGTAACTGACCGTCATCGTAAAAAAACTTATGCCACATACTCAAATGTTCCATAAAGCGTGACTTAGTCGTCGCGCTTACTTCAGCCACTTGGAGTAGGTCATCGGGGATCTCCCCCAATATTCGCCAATAAGTTAATGCTTGAGCCCCACAGGCAAGAACTTGGGCACAGTTTGCGTTTGCATTGTGTGAGGTGATATAAGCTTGGCTTTTATTGACTAAATCCGTCATTTCAGCAGGCATCTCGTCAATATCGTCTAAACTACTCTTAAATATATTCCGCAATGCTACCCAGTGTTCATTATCATCTGATACATCCTTCTGCGTAGTCATGACATGACTTTGCACAGCATTAATATGCTGCAAAATATCAAAATTGAGTTGATGTAATCTCTGAAAAAGTGGCTCTTTTTCAACTAACCTTGGATCGATAAATCGTTCTTCTGACATGGTTCCTCACTTCATTTTTACAAGGCTAACAATCATTTAACAGCAATCATTATGCAAAATAGGTATTATTAATAGTGGAAATGGTCTTGCAGGCGTTGATAAATAAGGGAAATGTCATTTTGCTCCCTTTTCGACTACCAAAGTCTAATTCAGATACTAGCACAAATGGATACTCTTAGTAGTAGATTATTGTTTTTAAGGTAAATTTTATGCGAACTTTCACACTCCTCATGATGGTGTTGTTGACTGCGTTTGCCCCAGCTGCGATGGCTGGAGGTGGCGGCGGGCTAACAATGGACCTCACAACAACGGCTGCAGGCTTTTTGGCAATCGGTGTCTTCGTTGTGGCTTATACAGCGGTTATTTTTGAAGAACAGATTCATATGCGCAAGTCCAAGCCAGTTTTATTGGCCGCTGGCGTGATTTGGATCATTATTGCCTTTGTCTACATGGGGACGGATAAACGTCACCTAGTAGAAGAGGGGATTCGTCATAATTTCCTTGAATACGCAGAACTCTTTTTCTTCCTACTTGTAGCAATGACTTACATCAATGCTATGCTCGAACGCGGTGTGTTTGATGAATTACGCAATCGTTTAGTGAGACGTGGATATAGCTATAAAGCACTGTTTTGGTTGACTGGCGTATTGGCATTCTTTATCTCACCTATTGCCGATAACCTAACCACGGCGTTGGTGATGTGTGCGGTGATCATGGCTGTAGGTCGTGATAACCCTAGCTTCATTGCGCTTGGGTGTATCAACATTGTGGTCAGCGCTAATGCGGGTGGTGCGTTTAGCCCATTTGGTGATATTACAACCTTAATGGTTTGGCAAAAAGGCATTTTGGATTTCCATGAATTCTTTGCTTTGTTTATACCATCTGTTGTGAACTTTTTGATCCCAGCAACAATAATGTCCTTTGCGATCCCCAAAGGCAATCCACCACCATTGGCAGATGACAATGCTGGCCCTGCGATCAAGCGTGGCGGCATGCGTATTGTTGGTTTCTTTTTATTAACAATTGTGACCGCGGTGAGCTTCCATAATTTCTTACATATTCCGCCAGTGTTTGGCATGATGTTCGGTTTGGTGTATTTGAAGTTATTTGGTTACTACCTCAAAACCGTCGAAAAAACCTACGCAGCATTGAATGACGCGATTCCAGGTGCGGCACCTAAACGTGCAGCGGATGGCAAAGACAAGTTTGATATCTTTAACAAAGTCGCTCAGGCCGAGTGGGATACCTTATTCTTCTTTTACGGCGTAATCTTAGCGGTCGGTGGTCTTGGTTTTATGGGCTACTTGGCATTGGCATCTGAATTCATGTACGTACAACTTGGTACTACTACAGCCAATGTTCTGGTCGGTATATTGTCTGCTATCGTGGATAATATCCCAGTGATGTTTGCGGTATTGACGATGCAACCTGAGATGAGCCACTCACAATGGTTATTGGTGACCCTCACTGCGGGTGTTGGCGGTAGTATGCTGTCGATTGGTTCTGCAGCGGGTGTTGCGCTAATGGGACAAGCACGTGGTTATTACACATTTTTTGCCCACCTCAAATGGACCTGGGCAATAGCCTTAGGCTATGCAGCGAGTATTATGGTGCACTTGGCGATTAACTAAACCCTAAGCATTTTAAAAAAGTAAAATCGACAAACCCGAGTCTTCACTGTTAGCCTCGGGTTTTTTTATGTAAAATAAACATAAATTCACATGATTAAAAACTATGTTTGCACTCGATATAAACGCACTTCAAAAAACGTACAAAGGCGGTGTTCAAGCCCTAAAAGGGATTGATTTACAAGTACAACAAGGCGATTTTTTTGCTTTGCTGGGGCCTAATGGCGCAGGTAAATCGACAACCATCGGTATCATTTCAGCTTTAGTCAACAAAACAGCTGGTACGGTAAAGGTCTTTGAACACGACTTAGATAATGCACTAGACAAAGCCAAATCCTGTATTGGCCTAGTACCACAAGAATTCAATTTTAACCAGTTTGAGACAGTACTGCAGATCGTGGTCAATCAAGCTGGGTATTACGGCGTACCTAGAGCGATCGCTAAAGAGCGCGCTGAAAAATATCTGAGCAAACTCGATTTGTGGGAAAAACGCAATGTTCCTGCGCGGACATTATCAGGCGGTATGAAGCGTCGTTTGATGATTGCACGGGCTTTAGTACATGAACCTAAATTATTGATTTTGGATGAGCCGACTGCTGGAGTGGATATTGAGATCCGACGTTCAATGTGGACGTTTTTGCAAGAGATCAATGCGCAAGGTGTGACCATCATTTTGACGACCCATTATCTTGAAGAAGCCGAGATGCTCTGTAAGAATATTGCTATCATTGATAAAGGTATCATCGTTGAAAACACGACAATTAAAGCACTTCTCGCCAAACTCAATATCGAAACCTTTATCTTGGATGTGGAAACAAACGCATCAGAGATTGTGCTCGATGGCATTGAATGCCGTTTTAAAGATGGCGAGTTAGAAATTGATGTACCCAAAGAAGCAGGACTCAATCCTGTATTTGCTCAGCTTAGTGAGCAAGATGTGCAAGTGTTGAGTATGCGCAATAAAGCAAACCGTCTTGAAGAGTTATTTGTGCGTTTAGTGGAAGCAGGTCGAGGGGATAATAATGAATAATATGATTTTCACTGCGCTCAAAACGATCTGGATCAAGGAATGTACTCGCTTTTTGCGAATTTGGGTGCAAACCCTCGTTCCGCCCGCGATTACGATGTCTTTGTATTTTGTGATTTTTGGCAACTTGATTGGCTCTCGGATTGGTGAGATGGGTGGCTTTACCTACATGGAGTTTATTGTGCCAGGACTCATTATGATGTCGATCATCACAAACTCGTACGCCAATGTGTCGAGCTCATTTTTTAGTGCTAAATTTCAGCGCAACATAGAAGAATTATTGATTTCACCTGTTCCTACATGGGTCATTATCATGGGGTTTGTGGGTGGCGGTGTCGCGCGAGCTATGCTAATCGGGATCATTGTGACTACGGTATCTTTGTTTTTTGTTGACGTGCACATTCACAACGCCCTGATTATTATGATCACTCTGATTTTAACCGCGACGCTATTTGCGACAGCAGGTTTAATTAACGGTGTCTTCGCCAAAACATTTGACGACATATCTGTGGTCCCCACCTTTGTTCTGACGCCTTTAACTTATTTAGGTGGCGTGTTTTACTCCCTTAGTTTATTACCAGAATTTTGGCAGATGGTGAGTAAAATCAATCCGATAGTATACATGGTCAATGGTTTCCGCTATGGTTTTTTGGGTTACAGCGATGTCAATTATGCGTATTCACTAGTACTGTTACTTGGTTTTAATGTGGTTGCCTTTGCAGTTGCTTATCGTTTGATTCAGCGTGGCACAGGTATCCGCAGTTAATGGCACAAGGCAACTCACGAGTTATTACGACGAATCAAACGGGCGTACATGACAAGCTAATTGATTTGGTGGGTAGGTACTTACACTCACCAAATCTCAAACCAATCAATGCACATACTCAAATTGCTTTTGCCGAAGTCAGTGATTGGTTAGATGGTTGGCAAGGTGACATTATTTTAGACAATTGCTGTGGGGTCGGGGCTAGTACAGCCAAAATTGCTAAACTTTATCCCGATGCCAGAGTCATTGGGATTGATAAGTCTGCTCAACGAGTAGACAAACACGCGCATTATGCTATAGCCCAAGATAATTATATTCTGGTTCGTGCCGACCTAAATGATTTTTGGCGATTGGCGCGAAAGGCGCAATGGCAATGCGAAAAGCAATATTTGCTCTATCCAAATCCATATCCCAAATCGACACAAGTCCAGAAGCGTTGGCATGGTTCACCTGCGTTTTTGGATATGTTGGCATTAGGTGGTGCATTAGTGCTGAGATCAAATTGGCGTTTATACCTTGAGGAAGTCGCAACGGTTTTGACTTATCTAGGCACTCGCTCATCCATAAAAGAGGTGAACGATGCTGAGCCAATGACGCCTTTTGAAGCAAAATATCAAAATAGCGGCCAAGTTTGTTGGGAGTTGTGTACGATAAGGGTTTAGTCGTGTATTGCTTGTCCCAGTATTAGAAAATGCTAGTATTTGCAATGTCATAGTTATAATATGCGCATCTTGCCTAGGATGGCTGTATTAAATGATAGATAGACAACGATTTTTGGAAAGCCCGTGAGTAACGCTGAAGCAAGTTTAGAGCATTTGTTCCGTGTATTTACCATGCCGGAGCACCAAGACTCCACTTTGAGTCAGATTGAAAAGAATTTATCGGATAATTTATCTGACTTTTTGTCGCGCCATGTTGTCGCTAAACGCCATTCTTTAGAAGATATCGAGCGTGATTTTGCTTATGCCGAGATGCCCGAGCGCCCAGAGTTTGTTTCAGCGCATGCGCAAAAACTCCTTGAAACGCTGGTTGCCCATTCCGTCAACACCTACGCGCCGACTTTCATTGGTCATATGACCTCAGCTTTACCTTACTTTCATTTATCCTTATCGAAGCTACTGGTTGGTCTTAACCAAAACCTCGTCAAAATCGAAACGTCCAAAGCGTTTACCCCCCTTGAACGTCAAGTTTTAGGCATGATGCACCATTTAGTATTTGCAAATGAGCCTCGATTTTATGACGATCACTTGCATTCTGCTCAACATTCTTTGGGTGCGTTTTGCTCTGGTGGGACGGTTGCGAATATGACCTCCTTGTGGGTGGCTCGAAATGCTAAATTAGCGCCAAAACTCGGTTTCAAAGGGGTGTCCCAAGAAGGTATTTTTGCAGCGTATCAAGCATATGGTATTTCAGATCTGGGAGTGATTTGCTCGCCACGAGCACATTACTCGGTTGGTAAAGCTGTTGATTTATTAGGTATAGGGCGCAAAAATATTCTGCACAATGCTGATTGTAATCACTCACTAACCCCAAATGAGGCATTGAGAATTGGGCGTGAATTTCAAGCTAAAGGCAAAGATATTTTGGCGATTGTTGGTATTGCCGGCACTACAGAGACTGGGCATATTGATCCACTGGATGAATTGGCCGATGTTGCTAAAGAATTAGGGTGTTGGTTTCATGTGGACGCAGCATGGGGTGGGGCAACTTTGTTTTCAAAGACCCACAAAGTCAAAATGCAGGGGATTGAGCGAGCCGATTCTGTAACGCTTGACGCGCACAAACAAATGTATGTTCCGATGGGTGCTGGAATGGCATTGTTCAAAGATCCACAAGCTGCCAACTCTGTTCGCCATCATGCACAGTACATTTTGCGTCAAGGTTCAAAAGACCTTGGCTCGACCACGTTGGAAGGCTCTCGTAACGGCATGGCCATGATGGTTTATTCGTCATTGCACATTCTTGGACGTGAGGGGTATGAATTACTCATCGACCAAAGCATAGATAAAGCTCAACAGTTTGCAGCTATGATTGATGGCGATACAGATTTTGAATTGGTAACTCATCCAATGTTATCTTTGTTGACGTATCGCTATGTTCCTGCAGCAGCCCAGAACTTATTATCTGAACCCACGCATTATCACGCGCTTAATGAATTATTGAATCGTCTGACAAAAGCGATTCAAAAATCACAGCGTGAGGCGGGCAAGTCTTTTGTTTCAAGAACCCGTTTTGCAGTGGATAAATATTCTGATGATGTATTGACGGTTTTTCGTGTGGTGATTGCCAATCCGCTAACAACTGTGAATCATTTGCGTGATGTCTTGGCCGAACAAAAAGCCATTGCGCTCGAAACAGAAGCTTATCAAGCGCTAATGGAATATGTGACACAGGCTACGGCAACTCAAGCGGTAGGTTATCAATAAGGCGTGTTTTCCCTAAAAATGCAGCGCCTAAAATCACAAGTTCCTTTTCCGCAAATCCCGCTGGTTGCAAAGTGTGTGCATTGCGGATTTCGATATAATCTGGTTTAAAACCAACATCGGTTAAACGCGCGTTGCCCTGGATAATGAGGTGGTTGTGGTCTTGCTCTCCGTCAAGCAAAGCTTGCTTGATATCAGATAAAACGCGATATAGGGTCGGTGCGACTTGTCGTTGTTGCTCATTGAGATAACCGTTACGGGAACTCATGGCGAGCCCATCATCATGACGCATCGTCGGTACTGAAACGATATCAAGATTCATGGATAAATCTTCAACCATGGCTTTAATAACTTGTACTTGCTGATAGTCTTTTTCACCAAAATAAGCAATATTCGGTTGCACCATATTGAACAGCTTAGTCACGACCGTTGCAACTCCTCTAAAATGGCCAGGACGAGATGCTCCACAAATCATATAAGATATGCCAGGTACTTCGACAAAGGTTTGTTGCTCAAGACCGCGAGGATAAATACCTTTGGCTGTAGGAGTAAAAATGACATCAACGCCAAGTTCGGCTAATTGAGCAGAGTCTTCGGCAAGAGTACGAGGATAGTTATCTAAATCTTCTCCTGCACCAAATTGCATCGGGTTAACAAAAATTGACACAACTACGATATCAGCGTCTTTTTTTGCGGCTTCAACTAAGCTTAAGTGACCCAGATGTAGATTACCCATGGTTGGTACAAAACCAATGCGCAGGCCTTGTAATTGCCATTCACGTCTAAGGGCTCGAAGTTCAGCAATATCTGATATGGTTTGCATGCTCACTCCGAAAAAGTATGTTCAGGGCCTGGAAATGTGCCAGATTTTACTTCGTTAATGTACTGTGTCACTGCATCTTGTAGTGAGCCAGCTTGGGCGAGGTAATTTTTTGAGAACTTTGGCATGTAGTTAGCACTTACACCCAGCATATCATGCATAACTAAGATTTGTGCATCGGTGACATTACCTGCTCCGATGCCTATTACAGGAATCGTAAGGGCATCTGTTACACGCTTTGCCAAGGGAGCTGGAACACATTCTAGCACGAGGGCTTGAGCACCAGATGCTTCGAGTTCCAACGCGTTATCTATTAATCGTTGCGCTTTGTCAGCTTCTCGGCCTTGCACTTTGAAGCCACCAAAAACATGCACAGATTGTGGCGTTAAGCCTAAGTGACCACATACCGGGACACCACATTCGGTTAACCGTGTAATGGTTGGGGCAAGCCAAGCCCCCCCTTCCAGTTTGACCATACTGGCGCCAGCCGCCATGAGTTTTGCTGCATTGGCACACGCTTTTTCGGGCGTATTATAGGTCATAAACGGCATGTCAGCCATGACGAAGCTGCGCTGAATACCACAGGCTACAGATTTTGTGTGATAAGCCACTTCATCGATACTGACTGCCAGCGTATCCTTTTCGCCTTTGAGTACCATCCCCAATGAGTCACCAATAAGCAAAATGTCGACACCCATAGAGTCGAAGAGTTTGGCAAAACTGGCATCATACGCGGTTAATGCAGTGATCTTCTCACCATTTTGCTTCATTTTAAGCAATGTTGCAGTTGTAACAGATTTCATAGGATGTCCTTGCTAATAATCTGTAAAAAATCAAAAAACGGCACTATAAAGCGAAAACTGGCAAAATACTAGTTTTCGAATTAATTCATTAGCCTTGTAAGCGAAGTTAAATCACATTCTCTCACCCAGTGAGCGATGGATTGATTATCAGGCATGATCAAGTCAGGTTGAATTTCAAAGAGAGGTACTAAAACAAATTCTCGACCTTTTATACCGTAATGCGGTACGGTCAACTCATCTGTCTTGATGTATGCATCGCCGTACAATAACAAGTCTAAGTCTAAGGTTCTTGCCCCCCAGCGTTCAGCCTTTCGTACTCTACCATGCTGCTGCTCAATAGCTTGTAGTTCATGAAGTAGTGCAAGAGGTTGTAAGTTTGTACTTACTTTGCAAACGGCATTGACATAATCGGGTTGATCTTTTGGTCCCATAGGTGCACTGGAATAAAAGTGAGAACGCTCTAATAACTTTATCTCAGCATGGGACGCTATAGACGCAAGCGCATCGGTTAATTGTTGGACTGGGTTGCCAAGGTTGGCACCTAAACCAATGAAGATCCCTGTGCTTGGATTGTATTTCACGACTTTTTCCGCTTACGACGATAGCGGCCTTTGCTCGGTGAGCTTTGCTTAAGGGCATCGAGCATGGTTTTGCGTTGTTCGTTATTAGCTTCTTGGAAATCCGTCCACCACTGTGCTAATTCGAACAAATCACCGCCTTCAATTTGGCCCCGTAACAATAAAAAGTCATATGCCGCGCGGAATCTAGGATGAGCAAGCATTTGGTAAGCGCGACGCCCATAGCGCTTGGAAAGGCGATGTTGAAAATGCCAAATTTCACGCATTGGGATACTAAAGCGTTTGGGGATCATTATCCGTTTGAGTTGTGAGCTCAAAACACTGCTGCACGCCATACTAAATGCATCAGCAGGAGATAAGCCGGATTCTATCTGATATTGTGCTGTCGCCTCTTCAATTGGGTACCAAAGTAGAGCTGCATAAATAAATGCTGGGGTCACCCTTTGGCCATTATTGATACGATTATCCGTGTTGATAACGACTTGTTCGACAAAACGAGCTTCTCTAGACCCCACTATTTTGGTCAAATTAGCGGTTTGTGGAAATAGCTGTGCGAACAGGCCGAATTCTTCAAGCAATTCATAGGTAAGCAAACCTTGTCCATTAAAAAGCAGCTTGAGTACTTCTTCAAACAAACGTGCCGGTGGAATATTTTGTAACAAACCGGCATGGTGATGAATCGCATCAGAGCTTGGTTCGTCGATCTCCATATTCAGCTTTGCGGCAAAGCGCACGGCACGTAACATTCGCACCGGATCTTCACGATAGCGAGTCTCTGGATCACCAATTAAACAAAGACGTCTCGCTTTGAGATCTTGTAGCCCACCAACAAAATCGATAACTTTGCCATTGTGGACACCAAAATAAAGCGCATTGACAGTAAAATCACGTCTTACTGCATCTTCTTCTATGGTGCCATACACATTATCTCTGACCAGCTGGCCTTGTTCGTCAGCTTTGGCAACATCATTGGTTTGTGAGGGGGCTTGCTCACCATTGTGCGGGCCACGAAAAGTTGCAACTTCGATGATCTCTCGGCCAAACACAATGTGCGCCAAACGAAAGCGTCGTCCGATGAGGCGACAATTGCGAAATAGCCCTTTTATCTGTTCAGGTCGTGCGCTGGTTGCAATATCAAAGTCTTTAGGTTGTTTACCCAAAAGGATATCACGCACACAACCACCAACAAGATACGCTTCAAAACCAGCCGAGTGTAAGCGCTCACAAACCTTTATAGCATTAGAAGAAAGTTTATCTAGCGAAACCGAATGTTCGCCGGGAGTAAGAGAGACAGCTCTGTGAGACACCGAATTAGGCATGAAATAGTATGTTCTTGGTTTATATTATTCGAATTATCTATACATCATAAGGGTTTATGTGTCGTTCGACAATCATTTCCTGTTGAAATTCAGGCGTGTTAACACGCCATTGTTGAATACCATCGGCGAGTAATCCATTGATCGATGTCGCATTTGAATGCAAACCAAGTAAGGTAAAAACGTTTCTTAAATTGTCTAATGGCTTTGTGTTGTCGAGTGCTGGTGCGTGATTTTGTTTACTGAGTTTTTTTCCTGGCTTGGTAACCAGCACTGGGCAATGTGCGTAGTTAGGTACGGACTGTTCAGTAAGGCTATCCCACAAATTGAGTTGCAACAAGGTGGTTGGAAGCAAATCAGTGCCCCGAACGATATGCGTAATGCCTTGTGCAATATCATCTAATACAACGGCAAGGTTATACGCGACTAATCCATCTTTGCGCTGTAAAACACAATCTTCAAAAGCGGAATGTCCAATCAGCGTTTGGTGTGGCATAGGTTTTTTTGCTTGTTGTAAGCCGTGCCAGCGATCAATAAATTCAGTGATAGTAGCTTCATTATGCCAGCGAATGGCGCCAAAGCTGTGATAAGCCTGGCGACATTGTCCTTGATAAAGTGGATGGTTAGCTTTGATTTGTGATCGGGTACACTGACAAAAATAGGCTTTGTTTTCTCGTAAAAGTGAATCAAGCGTTGCGCGATAGGCTGCTAGGCGTTCATGCTGCCAAAAAACAGGTGAGTCTGACACCATGCCATGAATTTCAAGAGTCTCAATAATGAGTTGAGAGGCACCGGGCACTTCTCGTGGTGGATCAATGTCTTCGATACGTAATAGCCATAAGCCATCGTGGGCTTTGGCATCAAGATAACTCACCGTTGCGGTAAACAATGAGCCAAGATGAAGAGGGCCGGAAGGGGACGGAGCAAACCGTCCCACATAAGCTGACATGACTTAACCTAAGAGTTGTTTCTCTTTGATTTCTGCCATGGTTTTACAATCAACACATAAATCGGCAGTAGGACGAGCTTCTAAACGGCGAATACCGATTTCGATGCCGCATGAATCACAGAAACCAAAATCATCATCATCAATGCGCTTGATAGTCTTTTCGATTTTTTTAATAAGTTTCCGCTCACGGTCCCGAGTACGTAGTTCAAGAGCAAATTCTTCTTCTTGAGATGCGCGGTCAACTGGATCAGGGAAATTTGCAGCTTCATCCTGCATATGATGAACAGTACGATCAACCTCCTGCCTGAGCTGATCACGCCATGCAGTCAATATTGTCCGAAAGTGCGCCATCTGCGCGTCGTTCATATACTCTTCGTCTTTGCCTTCTTGGTATGCTTCAATACCAGCAATAGAGAGTAATCCTAATGTTTTATTATTTGTAGTGGCCATACCACGTCTCCTTAACAACACTTTACTGCAGTGTTGACACTATTCAACAAGTATAGTGCGTGTTTGAGTAATTTGACAAAAACCTAAAATTACAGCTCAGATGATATGTGGCTGTTTTATTGATTTTCAATCATTAAGACACCTAAAAAATGTAAATCAATGATTTTAAATCGATTTTTGAATGATATTAGATCTCGCGCGCAAGATTATGGTCACATTTTGGGCATTTGCAAGCTTTTTATAGACGCTAATCAATAAGTAATTGATACTATGGATATAAAAAAGGTTAGACCTAAGGACGACAGAACGGTTATGACAGCTTTTACTTTACATTTATCCCAACAATCGCCAGTTGCTCCGTATGCATCGAGTGCCTTATTTAGCATCTTTGACCATACAGTAACGATTCATCAATCTCTGAACGATCCGCAACGCAGTGTGCAAAAAGCCGCGCGTCAACTTGCTCCAATTATCGGCCAAGAAGTTGAGTTTGATGAATCTTGGGATGCGCTGACACAAAGACTATTTATACAGGCGCTAGGTGCAAAAAATATTTCGGTACAATGGTCTAGACAAGTTGATGCATTGGCCTTAGATCAGCAAATAACAGCTTTGCAATTTGCTCAACAACTCATTAATGACACGCCGGAAAATATGTCGCCAGAGCAATTGGCTAAACAAGTTGCGCATTATTTGGAAGGTCTGGCGCCTGAATGTGTTTCAGCAAAACACATAGTCGGAGATGCGTTGCTTGATTTTGGTTGGGTCGGGATACATGGAGTTGGCAGAGGCAGTGAACGCCCACCAGTCTTACTGGAATTGGATTACAATCCGACAGGGGATCTCGATGCACCAGTAAGCACAGCGTTAGTCGGTAAGGGTATCACCTTTGACAGTGGCGGTTACAGCATCAAATCTAGCGAAGGGATGTTGGATATGAAATGTGATATGGGAGGTGCGGCGACCGTCGCAGCAGCCCTGGGTTTGGCAATCAGCCGTGGTGTAAAAAAGCGTATTAAGTTGTTTTTGTGTTGCGCTGAAAACTTGATTTCAGGACATGCATACAAACTTGGGGATATCCTAACATACAAAAATGGCGTCAGTGTTGAAATAGTAAATACGGATGCAGAGGGTCGCTTAGTTTTGGCTGACGGGCTTCAGGCTGCAAGTGAGTGCTCACCATCGTTAATTGTAGACGCTGCGACTTTAACCGGTGCCGCTGTCATGGCTGTCGGGACGGAGTACAATGCCTTGTTTACGCAGTTCGATGAGCAAGCCCAACAATTGATGGCACTTGGAGATGCCAATGCAGAACCTTTCTGGCGTTTGCCTTTGGCTGATTTTCACGTCGATATGTGTCCATCGCCGTTTGCGGATACTGCAAATAGCCGACCTCAAAAAGGCGGCGGTGCGGGTGGTGCATCTAATGCAGCAGGGTTCCTAAAACGCTTCGTTGACCCCAATATTCCGTGGTTACATATTGATTTAGCCGCTGCATACACACGCAATGCTACAGCGCTAAGACCTGCAGGGGCAACCGCTATGGGAGTCTTGAGCATTGCGGATCTCATTGGCTAATGGATACGTTATCTGCTGCAGTAATGCTCTTTTTGATCATGGATCCTCTCGGCAATATGCCCATTGTCATGTCTGTGTTAAAAGAGTTTCCTGAGCGACGCCGTGCGATCATTCTGGTAAGAGAGCTGATATTTTCGCTTCTTATCTTACTTGGCTTTTTGTTTGCCGGCGAAAAGATCCTCATCTTCCTAAATATTGAGCAGGAGACGGTGAGTATTGCGGGCGGCATTATCCTATTTATTATAGCTCTGAGGATGATTTTTCCGACTCCTGGTGGCGTAATGAATCTGCCAAAAGGCGAGGAGCCGTTTATTGTGCCGCTGGCAATCCCGATGATCGCTGGCCCATCATCAATGGCGGCGCTGATCTTACTCTCCAATCAAGCACCAACCAGAATTATAGATTGGTCGTTGGCATTGTTGGGGGCTTGGGGATTGACTGCTATAATCTTGCTCAGTGCTAGTAAATTATATCGCCTGCTCGGTGATAAAGGGTTGGCTGCACTAGAACGATTGATGGGAATGATCTTGATCATGCTTTCAATACAGTTATTATTAAATGGGATCAAAAATTACCTCGCATGAAAAAGTTATCCACCTTCCAACGTATTCGAGAACTCAAGCCTCAGTTAGCGATTGTATTTGCTGCATCTGTATTATCAAGAATGACACCACACTATACATTGTATTTTGAAGCCAATGATGATGCTGAACAAGCTCCATTAGCACAGCACATCCTACAACTGGTTTGGCAGCGACTTGCTGATCCTAAGCAGAGTTTTAATTTAAATGTGCAAATCGAAAAACTCGAGGCTAGTTTACCTGATCCTGCAACAGACACTACCTTTGGAGTATTACCTGCGGTGGATGCTGGTTTGGGCCTTATTGCAGTGTTGAGATTTTGGCAAAATGTACAAGATGATGCGCCGGTCATGGTCGCTAAACTCGCACAAGGAGGTGTCGAAGCGTTTTTGTTAGCAACGGACATAGCGGAAGAATATGCCCAAGTGCAAGCTATCACCGATGAAGAAGAATATGACAAAGCGAATCGAGTCTTGAATCAACATATCAAAGCACACCCTTTGATGATGTTTGAAACAGAATGGCAAAATACGTTATTAGATGTTTTGCAGAACAATAAGTTATCCAACCAGGATCTCGTTCAGCAGTGCCAGCAAATGGCACATGAAACAGGGATAACAACCTTGGGAATTGAGTTATAAATTTGAGTTAAACTGAACTTAGCTGTTTAGCTGATAGAGTCCGTAGATGAAACCACTGGTTTGAGCTGATTTAACAGCGCTAAGATTAAGTTCTGCCCAATCAACGATTAAATCAGGCTCATGTTCGCAATACACTAATGTGTGTACATCAATGAGACCTTGCTTTAATAAGTGTTGCAAAAAGGAAACTAGTAATCCTTGATTGAAGGGAGGGTCAACAAAAACAATATCTAAAGGCCTGGTAAGCGCTAACTTTTCAGCTTTAATTTTTAATGCATCACTTTCATAGACTGAAACTGTCTCGGCGAGACCAAGGATGCTGATATTTTGCTGAAGTTGCCGACAAGCTTGACGATTTAGCTCGCACGCGATGACCTGACGAGCACCTCGCGATGCTGCTTCAAACGTTAAACTTCCACTGCCTGCGAACGCGTCCAAGCAAACGGCATCCACAATATGTCCTTGTAACCAGTTAAATAACGTTTCTTTAGTGCGGTCCGTCGTGGGTCTAAGACCAGATGAGTCTATGACTGCTAGTTTTCGGCCACGATGACGACCACTAATAATTCTGATTTGTCCCATCGCAGACGGATTTTTTTGCTTTTTGTGACGCATTCACGCTAAACCTTAAAGTAATCTAGTGTTATGATAACAAAATTAATTTATTAGCAATAACTGCTTGTCGCCAAGGTTTGTTTTTCGATGTTTAACTTGTTTAAGAAAAAGGACACAAAGCCCGATTCAACTCCCCCGGAATCCACTCAACCTAATGCGCAACAGACAGAAAAAAAAGGTCTGTTTGCGTCACTCTCCGAGCGTCTATCTCGGACTAGAGCAAACATTGGTAGTGGTTTTAGGTCCCTTTTTAGTGGTCGAAACATTGATGATGATTTGTACGAAGAGCTCGAAACCCAGCTTCTAGTTGCCGATGTTGGCATGACAACTACCCAAAACATTATTGAACATTTAACTCAACATGCTGACAAATCGGCGTTAAAAGATGCTGATGCCCTTTTTGTTGAACTCAAATCTTATATGGCAGAATTACTTGCAAATGTAGAAGCGCCACTTGATACGCAAAACACAGAAGGTCCATTTGTTATTTTGATGGTGGGTGTCAATGGTGTGGGCAAAACCACGACGATTGGTAAGATGGCTAAACAATTTCAAGCACAAGGCAAAAAAGTCATGTTAGCTGCTGGTGATACCTTCCGTGCAGCTGCTGTGGAGCAACTACAGGTATGGGGTGAACGCAACGAGATCCCTGTGATCGCTCAGCAAACCGGTTCTGATAGTGCTTCAGTTTTATATGACGCCTTAAATGCTGCACAAGCACGTGGCACAGATGTTCTGATTGCTGATACCGCAGGTCGCTTGCAAAACAAAGATCATTTAATGCAAGAACTAGAGAAAGTTGTGCGTGTGATGCGCAAACTAAATCCTGACGCACCACACGAAATAATGCTCACATTGGATGCTGGGACTGGACAAAACGCCATTAGCCAAGCGAAGTTATTTAATGATGCGGTAGGTCTAACAGGTATTAGTCTTACAAAACTTGACGGTACTGCTAAAGGTGGGGTCATTTTTCCCATTGCTGAGCAGTTCTCATTGCCTATTCGTTATATTGGTGTGGGTGAGGGGATTGATGATCTGCGTCCTTTCCATGCACAAGAATTTATTGACGCTCTATTTGATGGTCCTGACTCAGCTGAGGAAATCGAAACGCAATTATGATCAAATTTGCCAACGTCAGCAAAACGTATAGCGGTGGACAAATTGCCCTACAAAAAGTCAATTTTGAGGTCAAGGCTGGAGAGATGGCATTTTTGACAGGTCACTCTGGTGCGGGCAAATCTACCATTCTTAAACTCATTAGCTTAATGGAACGTCCGAGTGTCGGCGAAGTCTTTATCAATGGGCATGATCTCAATCAGTTACGTCGCAAAGATATTCCCTATGTGAGACGAGATATTGGTATGATCTTCCAGTCACACCAATTACTGATGGACCGTACAGTATTTGATAATGTCGCATTGCCGCTCGTGATTGAAGGATATTCACGCAAGCACATTGTACGAAGGGTATCAGCTGCCCTTGAATTAGTGGGCTTACGCAATAAGCAAGAGCTATCGCCGAAAACGTTGTCGGGTGGTGAGCAACAACGCGTTGGTATAGCTCGAGCTATCGTTAACAACCCTCCATTATTACTCGCTGATGAGCCGACGGGGAATTTGGATCCTAAATTGTCTTTAGAAATTTTTCATTTGTTCGAACAGTTAAATAACCGCGGCATGAGTATTTTTATTGCGACGCATGATTTGGGATTAATTGCGCGCATGAAGCATCGCACGCTTACCCTAAATCAAGGTCGTATGATTGAAGATGCCTTACAGGAAGACATGTTTGGGGTGACCACTAAGTTGCCAGGTGACATGCGATGAGCTTACTTTTTCATGGTCGCGAAACGACACCAAAAGTTCGCAAGCAATCCTTGTGGCAACGCATACGAGGTGGTTTTACTAATCATATTAGACAAATTTTGGCCTCATTAGGGGAATTATGGCGCACCCCACTGGCATCGATTATGACTATTGCTGTGTTGGGATTGAGTATCACTTTGCCTAGTACGTTGTACATCTTAGTAAAAAATAGCTCTCAAGTGACGGCGGGTTGGGGGCAAGCAGGTGAAATCTCACTTTATCTCAAAGAACAAACGACCTTAGAGCAGGCTAATGGTACCTTGCTCAGTGTGCGTTTGATGACAGAGATTGCAGACGTAGAGCTGATCACAGCGGAACAGGCGCTTTTAGATTTTGAAGCACAATCAGGATTAACCAACACCCTTTCATACTTAGACGAAAACCCGTTGCCTCATGTACTGGTTGTCACACCAAAACGCGAACATCTAGCACCGACGGCAGCGGAACATTTGTTAGAGCGCTTAGAGCGTTTAACGCACGTGGACTTTGGCAAATTGGATATAGAATGGTTAAAAAGACTCACCGCTATTTTATCTATTGCCAGTGACATAGTATGGATTATTGCCCTATTGCTTTGTATTTCCGTCGTGTTGATCATTGGTAACACTATTCGCTTGAATATATTGAACCAGCGTGAAGAAATCATCGTAATGAAGCTTGTAGGTGCAACTGATAATTTTATTCGTTTTCCCTTTTTGTATACCGGTATTTGGTACGGATTATTAGGGGGGTTAATGGCGTGGTTCCTTGTGGTATTTATTTTATGGTGGATACAATCTGGAATTGAAGCGTTAGCAGAACTTTATCAGGCAGATTTTGTGCTTAGCGGTCTCGATCTCACGGCACTCACTGTAATATTAGGACTAGCAGTGATGTTGGGATTACTCGGTTCCTATATTTCAGTGCAAAAGCACATTAAAGAAATTGAACCCAAATAGTGAATCTAAACTAAGACTGAACAGGTCTCTTAAAAAACAAAGCATTTTGACGATATACCGATAAAAAGTTTTATTCTTCAGAATTATTTGCTATATTTTTCGCAATATTTATAAGAGGTTTTACAATGACACAATCAATGCAAATGACCTTAGCATTACCACAAAGTGGAAGCATTGAAAGCTATGTACAATCTGTTTCTACTATTCCAATGCTCAGCGCTGACGAAGAGCGTGATTTAGCTGAGCGTTTATATAATGAAGGTGATTTAGAAGCCGCTCGTCAACTCGTTATGTCGCATTTGCGCTTTGTCGTGCACATTGCCAAATCTTATGCTGGCTACGGTTTACCTCAAGCGGATTTGATCCAAGAAGGTAACATAGGCCTGATGAAAGCGGTCAAACGCTTTGACCCGAGTGTCGGTGTGCGTCTTGTCTCTTTTGCGGTACATTGGATTAAAGCAGAGATCCACGAATTTGTGCTTAAAAATTGGCGCATCGTGAAAGTTGCTACGACGAAAGCACAGCGTAAGTTGTTCTTCAATCTTAGAAAAGCCAAGAAACGTTTAGGGTGGTTTACGCATGAAGAAGTTCAAAAGGTAGCAGAAGAGCTCGGTGTAAGCGAAAAAGAAGTGTTACAGATGGAAGCTCGAATGGGCTCTCAGGATGCTGCGTTTGATTTAAGCGATAGCGATGACGACGATAGTAATTTTGCTCCAGCTCAATACCTAGAAGACAAATCAGCAGGCGTAGAAGAAACTGTTATCAATGCGGATTACGATGCCAATGCGTCTAAGCGCTTGTATTCAGCAATTAAAACGCTTGATGAGCGTTCGCAAGAAATCATCGAAACGCGTTGGTTGGCTGATGACAAGATGACGTTACAAGATCTAGCAGCTAAATATAATGTTTCTGCAGAACGTGTTCGTCAAATTGAAATCTGCCGCAGTCTTTACATGGATGAAGAAACCATCACCCCCCATGCAGGCTTCAGCAGCTTAAAAGCGAGCCTGAGCCGTATATTACAGCAGCTTTTTTGCCAAATAACTGAAATTATTGAACAAAAGCCTCTAGCCGCAGAATAGGCCCGTTTCGGGAGGCCTTGCTTGCATGAAACGCATGGCAAAAACCAAAGAAAAAAGGCCGTTCCAGCAAGAAGCTGAACGGCCCAAGTCTAGGGAGGAAACGCCCAAAAGGGCAACCAGACGGCATAAGCAACATCCGGATGCGCGCTATGTGGCAGTGCTTTGATGCAAAAACAAGCACCAAATTAACTTTTGCCTCATCTTGCATCACATGTTTGCTATGCGCGAATTGCATGGCTGGCATTGTCCTTGCCATCCCATTGAGCCAAGCCCCTGAATAGGCTAATAAAACTGGGTTCGTCAGTGGAGAAAATCATGTCGGTAACCAGCCCCGATCTGCTCAATGAATTGGCAGGCTTTGCAAGAAGCCTTGCAGCGGCCGCAGGCGAAGCCATTCTGCCCCACTTTCGTCAGCCCATCAGCGTGG
>JALRKK010000024.1 GCA_023268935.1 Glaciecola sp. | reverse complement strand
CCCCTTTAGCAGCCACTTGCTCACCAATCCGCCCTGAGAAGGTAGATGCGCCTTTGCGATTAAAATCACCCTCTAAACCATGACCAACAGCTTCGTGCAACAATACCCCAGGCCAGCCGGCGCCCAGTACCACTGGCATATTGCCAGCAGGGGCCGCTTCGGCTTGTAAATTAATTCGAGCCATATGCAAAGCATCATCGGCAACACTTTGATAAAAGGGTACACCGTCTTCTTCAGCGGTAAAAAAGGCATAAGCATAACGCCCACCAGCACCCGAACCACCACGTTCACGACGACCATTTTCTTCTAATAATACAGAAACATTCAGGCGGATTAATGGACGTATATCTGAAGCTAAGGTACCATCAGTAGCGATGATCAGTATTTCCTCATACACACCTGTGATGGATACACTTACTTGTTCCGCATTAGGTGCCTGAGCGCGAATATATTGGTCACAAGCTTTTAATAAGGCGATTTTTTCTTCTTCAGCCATTGCCAGCAAAGGGTTGTTCCGCATATATTTTTGCACGACATCACGGCTCTGCAGGTGTTTGCGAGCAGGCGTTACATCAAGTTTTGGAGCAATGCCACGGGCTGCTTTTGCCGCATCCTTTAGGGCGGTAAGATTAATATCATCTGAGTAAGCAAAACCGGTTTTTTCACCACTGATTGCGCGCACCCCAACGCCGCGTTCGATATTGTAACTCCCGTTTTTGATGATCCCATCTTCTAATACCCAGGCCTCGTGCTGAGAAGATTGAAAATACATATCCGCATAATCCACTTGATGGGTATCAAATAGCGCAAATGTCTGTTCAATCTGGGGCAGACTGATATCGGAAGCGTCTAACAGATTATGTTGTACGTCAGCTAAACTCACAGCGTCTCCTAAAATACTTTGCGGTGCTGTGCCATTGGAATGGCTTGGCGAATGTGTTCTTGAGCTTCGTGGTCGAGGTGGCAACTGATCCAGCCGCAGCCTTGCTCGATACATGCGATGCGCTCGCCCCATGGCGAATAGATTACGGTATGGCCAAATGTTTCTCGGCCATTAGCGTGAACGCCACCCTGGTTGGCCGCAACCACATAACTTTGGTATTCAATAGCACGCGCAGCCAGTAAGCTATGCCAGTGTGCTTTACCCGTAGTGTAGGTAAAAGCGGCGGGTAACACAATGACATCTAATGGTTTTTTTGCACTCATTGCGTTGAATAAGGCACTAAATCTTAGGTCATAACAGATCGCCATGCCAATGTGCCCAATTGCGCCAGTGTAAGTAACTACTTGCTCACCAGCTAATGTTGTGGCTGATTCTCGATAAGCGCGTGTATTATCTGCAACATCTACATCGAACAAGTGCGCTTTTACATACTCAGCACACATCTCACCAGCAGGATTAATCAACCATGAAGTTGCTTTCAATTTATTTGGTTCGGAGCTTGGGGTAGGAATAGAGCCAGTCACTAACCAAATGCCAAACGTTCTAGCAGTATCACAACACCATTGTTTGAGATATGCTTGCTGAGAGGGCTCTAGTAACGCTAGTTGCTCTTTGTCATTACCACCAAAAAACGCAAAGCATTCTGGTAACACCACCAAGGCGTTATGAGATGAGGTACGCTGAGACTGCCATTGTACAAGCTGAGATGTCACCTCGATAAAGTTAGCATCAACATCGGGCACAGAGATCAGCTGAATCGCAACCAGTTCGAGATTATCCACCGTTGTTGCTCGGAGGCTCAGCAAGAGGTATACCTTGCTTATCTAATTCACTGATAGGACGCTCAGCTTCTTCTGGTAGCTCCGCACCAAGACGCGCAGGCAATTGAATATCAGCACTGGTGCGCCCAAGCTCTTCAATTATCGGTTCAGCAAAGGTTCCGGTAACGGAATAATTGATATTTGAAAATACTTTCGCTTCGGTCAGTACTTGATTTACAGCAAGGGCTGCAATAGCGGTTGGCGGATTCACCATAAAATACATTAATGCAGGTAAATTCCCGGTTACATCAGGAGTAAACGACACGTTGTAGTTTAACTCTTGAGCGACCAAATCGGTAAAGCCAGTGATTTCGATCTCGCCTGCACCGCCATCAACCAATGTGTCTTGAGTACTTGCGACGCCTTGTTCAATTTTCATGGTGCCACTGATTTCATCATAAAAAAAGCCTTGAGCAAAGACATCACGAAAGTCCAAGCTGAGTTTGCGCACCAACGAGTCGAGAGATACGAGGGTAAAAATTCGAGAGCCCTTGTCGCTGACTTCGGTTAAATATCCATCAGAAAGTGACCAATCGACCTGCCCGTAAAGATTTTCAAAATTAAAGTCCATTGGTGTATCTGTCCAGCGCATAGCAAAATCAAAATCCGCACTGGAATCGACAATACCTGAATCAAAATTGAAACGTTTCAAAAATTGCCCAAAATCTTTCGCATCTAATACACCTTCCAATTGTGTCTCTGCGAGACGCTCGGTGCCAGAAAAACGCCATTGGCCAGAGGCGAATAATTTACCCTCGGGATGTTCGATGCGAAACTCATCGATAGCAACACCTTCTAAGTTTGGTGAGGTATGCATCACGATTTTGCCAAAGTCATTACCTAAGATACGGCAATTGTTACAGTTAAAACGAATCGGTGGAAGATTCATTGCCTGCCATTCAATGTGATCCGATTCTGTTGCCGAAGACCAAGTAGGCAAATCAACATACTGTGCGTTAATGACCACCCCAGTTCCGAGCCAGTCGTTATATAAACTAGCTTCAGCGCGAGTTTCATCGGAACTCAGCTCAATTTGCCAATTATTATCAGATTGTTTCACTGTGGCGCCAACATTGTGCAAGGTCTGGCCGGCAATATGCAAAGCGTTAGTTTCGATAAAGATGCGTTCTGGTGGCGCAAACAAGCTATTGCCTCGGACTTTTTCGCTATCGAGTAAGTGATTGATCGCGCTATACCAGTTCAGTACATCAAGCTCATCCAAAGCTGCCGAGATACTAAATCCTGTACCCATATTAACTAAAGGAGATGCATTGCCTAAACGCAGATGGGCTCGAGAAAACTGCATCTCAGCATGGGGTAATGAACCAGTGAAATGCACTGAATTATCTAACCGGGTTGCAACCTGAGAAAACTTAGCATCACCGGTTAAAGTAAGCATCAATTCTCTTGCATTAGCAAAAGGTGGCGGCAAATACCATTCACTTGATAGTAAATTAGCGTCAAGTTGCACGGCGTATGCAAAATCACCATTGGTGGGAAACTCCAAATCCACGTGTGCTTGCCATGGAACGGAGCCTGAAGTTAATTGTGCATAGCTTGGATTGAGCCGCTCGGCAAGTAGAGCGCTATCGAAATCACCGCTGAGTCCAATTTTTGCTTGATACCCCGTACTCTGCTGAGACAATGATAGGTCTAAATCGATCATTTGCTCGAGGAGTCTAGCGGTTAACAACGGAGCTGATATGTTCGAATTGTCAAACGCCAAGGTACCGCTGACATTTTTGAGTTCGGTATCGATATTTTTGATAAACACATAATTATCATCAAAGGTAACCGAACCTCGAGCGTCTACTTTGGGACCGGATAAAGGAATTGAAAGGTTTAACTGCGCAGATAATACATTGGAAACAATGACATTCTCAGTCAACACTTTGCCTAAAGAGGCAGCTAAACTTGATTGTTGCATGACTTGAGAAACCGCAAAGCCAGAACCACTACCTTGTGCTTCAATGGTCAATACCGATTGACTGTTCATCCCCGGAATGGATGCGTACATATCAGAGATGGCGACATCACCTAACGTCGCGCTAGGTGCATGCATAAACAAGTCTGCATTAACAAAATTCAGTGTCAGCGATAAGTTTTCCAACATTGGCCAATCGGGCGCAAACACAAAGTCTGCCTCTTCGATCACGACTTGTGCTTGAAACACGCCAGAGTTATCGGCGAATGGAAAATCCGTCGGCACACCATCCCACAATAAAGTAGCGGATTTGACTTGGCCGGTTTGATGCTCTGTATCTAAAGCGCGCATCAAATATCGGTAAGTCTGCTTACCCATCAGCTTAGTTGGCAAAAGAGCCGTAATGTTCTTGACTGTATCTGGCTCTAACCTTGCGTGCAGTTGCAAGCGCGTATTGTATTGCGCAGATACAAATAGGTCCGTTAATTCACTTTTTAATGTGAAAGTACTTGGTGCTAAGACAAACGTATCTTCGACAATGTTTGCAAATATATCTGCCGATAATTCAGTGTATTCCAAATCTTCAGCCAGAGTATGTGTGCCGGTAAATAACTTACCATCAACCGCATCAATAGTACTCCTGATAGCGGTTTGCGAACCTAATCGATGCCAATAAGTGTCGACGTTAAGATTGTTGATGCCAACGTGGTCTTGGGCCTCCCAACCCGCATTAGCAAAGCGTAGAAAACCGGCTTGCTCTTTATCTGAAAGCCAATATAAACCGACTTCTGTAAGTTCTCCAGTCAGTTCTAAGGGGGGGGCTTCAGGGTTAATTATGGTCAATATGGGCGCAAACATTGCCATAGGGATTGGGCTTGTTAGGACAAAATCACTTTGTCCACTTGGGTATAAGCGCCCTGCTAGGGCTGTGCTAGTCGCAATATCATTCACACTTAGGGCGATCTCATTGAACGATACCGACCAATAGTTGCGCTCAGGACGGATTACCCAATTAAATTCTTCATTTTTGAGAGTAATACTTTGTTCGTTACTTTGAATTTGGATATCAGTTGGTGCTACGTGACCAGTAACTTGAATAATCTGATTATTTTGAATGTCGACCCATGCTGAGCTGGATAAAAGACTAGTTTCAGCAACGTGTTCACGAAATTTGATGGGTAACAAATCACGCACAGGTAAGGCATCTGCGGCAAAATAAATTTGCCCCTCTAGAGCATGGGCGCCACCGGTCAAAGCGATCGACAAAGTCGCAAGCTCAGACTGTGAATCGGCACTCAAAATACTCCCTATCCCAGTGTGTTGATTGTTGCGGTTGAGCCATTTTAGTTCCGCGATGCGGTAGTTTTGTTCATAGCCCTCTGCCAAGATCTGGATATTGAGATTGTCGATAGAAAAGTAAGTTAATTGTTCGATAAACAAGGTTTTTAGTAAGGGAACTAAAGCAGCAACATCATCATTTGTTGTGGTTTGATCTTGCGTGGGTTGAGGTAATAACGTCACTGCAGCATTGCGCAGCGCAAACTCGTGGGTGATGAGGTTCATCTGGGCAAACGATTCAAAGACATCTACGCTGATCGTAAGATGCTCGACTGTAAAAGCATTTTGAGAGTTATCTAAAATTGATAAGTTGACCAATTCTAACGTAGGCCCTCGGTTGTCCCAACTTCCTTGTAATTGCTCAATGGTTACCTGCGCATTGAGTCGCTCAGAAAGGTGCTGTGAAAGCTGAAAATTGATACTGTCTACATGAGGTAGACTTAAGCGAATGGCAGAAAGCAAAACTGCGACCAAGACCACACATAGCGCAAAACTTTGCCATATAAAGGCAATGCTTTTGCGCAAAAAATGGCTGGTATTACTTTCGCTCACTCAAACGTACTCATTCTACTTTTGTGTATGGTATCACATCATAACGACGTCAAATTTGTCTTGGCTGTACAAATGTTCTGTTTGTACTTTAATTTGCTTTGTCACAAACGCCTCAACTTCTGCCAACATTGGAAATTCTTCACCCATTAATGCATCCGCAACCGCGGGAGCTGCATACACCACAAATTTGTCCGCATCATAGGCGCGATTAACTCGAACAATTTCTCGCATAATTTCAAAACAAACTGTTTCAATGGTTTTGACTGTACCTCTACCGTGACACACTGGGCATTCATCACACAAAACGTGCTCAAGACTTTCTCGAGTGCGTTTACGGGTCATTTCGACTAAACCTAAAGAGGTAAAACCCATAATATTAATCTTAGCGCGGTCTTTAGCACATGCCAGAGTTAATGAGTGTAAGACACGTTTTTGATGCTCAGGTTCCTCCATATCAATAAAATCAATCAAGATCATCCCACCTAAGTTGCGCAATCTAAGCTGTCGAGCAATGGCTTGAGTCGCTTCTACGTTGGTGTTAAATATGGTTTGTTCCAAATTGCGATGCCCAACAAAGGCACCGGTATTAATATCTACCGTGGTCATCGCTTCTGTTTGGTCGATGATGAGGTAACCCCCGGATTTAAGATCAACCCGTCGTTTTAGTGCGCGTTGCGTTTCATTTTCGACATCATACAAATCAAAAATAGGCCGATCGCCCGTATACAACATTAATTTGTCAGTTAACTCAGGGACGTATTCGGCAACAAAATCAACTAGCTCTTGATAAGCAAGTTTCGAGTCAATTTGGATTTTTTCTATTGGTGTGCCAGTAAAATCTCGAATCACACGACGTGCTAACGGTAAATCCTCAAATAAAACATAGCGTTTTTTGTCACTGTAGCGACTTTTGATCTTATCCCACAGACGTCTTAAAAAAGCAGCGTCTTGCTCTAATTCATTACCTGCTACGCCTTCAGCTGCTGTGCGTAAAATGAACCCACCTTGTTCGTCACACAAAGGTGCAACGAGTTCTTTTAAGCGTTGTCGTTCGGTTTCATCTTCAATTCTCTGAGAGACTCCGACATGCGTCACTGAGGGCATAAATACCAAATAGCGAGAGGGAAGAGTGATATCGGTTGTCAGACGTGCGCCTTTGGTACCGATAGGATCTTTTACTACTTGCACAACAATGCTTTGTCCTTCTCGCACGAGCTCGCGGATATCTTTTGTAGCAATATTACTTGGCGCTACATCCTCAGCAACTTCAGAGTGAATTGCAATGTCTGATGCGTGTAAAAAAGCGGCCTTATCCAAGCCAATATCAACAAAAGCCGCCTGCATACCAGGTAAAACACGGGAAACTTTACCTTGATAAATATTGCCAACCAGTCCTTTTTTGGTGTGACGTTCGATGTGAATTTCTTGCAAAATACCATTTTCAATCAAAGCCACACGTGACTCAGATGGTGTAACGTTAATTAATAACTCAGCACTCATCGATAACTCCTACTTTACGCAATAACGCGATACTCTCTACCAATGGTAACCCAACAATCGCGCTATAACTACCTTCGCATGACGCAACAAATGCCCCTCCGATACCCTGTATAGCATAACTTCCAGCCTTATCTGCAGGTTCGCCAGTGCGCCAATACGCTCGAGCTTGTGCTTCAGAAATCTCTGTCAGAGTGACATTTGCAATATTCAAAATAGCGTGACGCTCAATATGTTCCTGGTTAAACCGCACTAGGGCAGTGGCTGTATAAACTTGATGAGTTTCCCCGCTCAAAGCCATCAACATCGTCACGCAATTCGCTTCATCGCAAGGTTTACCCAAAATTTGGTTCTCAAACCCAATACTGGTATCACTACCCATGACCCAAGTGTTTGGGTAAGTGTGAGCAATCACTTCGGCCTTAGCTATTGCTAGCCGCTTAACGTAGTCACTGGCGACTTCATCGGGCAAAACAGATTCATCAATATCTGGCGTCGCGGATGTAAAGGTGAGTCTTTGTTGGGTCAGAAGGTCTATGCGTCTTGGTGAAGAAGACGCTAGCACAAAATCAGATCGCTGTTGCCACATCTACTGTCCTTAATGTCGCAAGCGTTCTCTGCGAACGCGATTGAGCAACCAAAAGCACCAAGGCCATAAAAACATTGTCGTGGCTATTGGCCAAAAATAATTTAGGTGAAAAAAGGCATCGTTGAGCCAATGTTGTGACCAAAATAACACCATGTTATGAAAGGCGGTGTAAAGCCCAACAATACCACTTTGTTGCCAGATGGAATAATTTTTGAAACGCAAATGATGAATCGATGCGACATACATAACCAGCGAAAACGCCAAAGCATGCATACCCAAGGTATAGCCTAATAAAACATCTAAGACCAGCCCATATAAAAACGCGATACCAATATTCATATTTTGCGGATGAAACATATTCCAAAACACCAAACCCATCAACAACCAGTCAGGTCGATAAGTGCCAAAGCTAATGGGCATTGGAATGATTTCAAGTATCGTACACACGAGTAAGGACAAATGAATGTGAATGCGATTGATCATTGGCTATCCAAGCGTTGGGCTTGATCGCTTAATGCCGCTTGTGTATCAAGAAGTAGCAAATAGCGGATCCGGTCTAGGCGTGCAAGAGGCGTGGCGTTGACTTGAGCGAAGGGTTTGGATTCATCGCGCACGATATCAGAGACAATACCGACAGGGTAACCGGCAGGGAACACTTCACCTAAGCCAGAACTCACTAACAAATCACCGATTTCAACATCTGCACTGTGGGCGACGTATTTGATATTCAAACGATTGGTATTACCTGAACCGTTGGCGATAAGGCTCACGTTGTTGCGCAGTATTCGCACTGGAATCGCATGTGCAATGTCGGTAATAAGCAAAACTCGGCTATCAGTAGGGGCGATATCACTTATTTGCCCAACAATGCCTTGGTCATCAAGTACGGGTTGCGACAAAAACACGCCGTCAAGGGCCCCCTTATTGATCAATACTTGTTGTGAATAAGGGCTATTGTCAACGGCAAGCAGCTCAGCAATGGTTTTTTGAAATTCTGGGGCTAAAGGCGCATCCATCAAACTTCGCAGCTGAGCGTTTTCTTCCTCAAGGATCTCAAAGCGCTGAGATTTTTCACGAAGTTGCATTATTTCTGAAATCAAAATCTCTCGTTCGGCTAACAAGTCAGCTTGAGTCACAAACAAGTCAGAGCTTTCTTCCAAAAACTCACCTGGAAGTGATGCGATAAACTTGATTGGGTAGACCAGTGAATTTAAGGTCACTCGCATCGGTTTAGAGAATTGATAAAGTCCATCAGCGATAAGTAATGAGACCGCACAAATCACCGCTACAAATAAGCGTGATTCTAGAGAGGGGCCAATGTTAAATATCGGTTTCATATCAACTAACTATGCGCTTAAAAAGTAAAGGCAACTCAAGTTGCCTTTGCGTATTTATTCGTAACTGAACAAATCACCACCGTGCATATCAATCAAGTCAAATGCTTGGCCACCCCCACGAGCAACACAGGTCAACGGATCATCGGCTATTACGACAGGGATCCCAGTTTCTTCCATGAGTAAACGGTCAAGGTCTTTTAAGAGAGCGCCACCTCCGGTTAGGACCATACCGTGTTCAGAAATATCTGACGCGAGTTCTGGTGGAGACTGCTCCAACGCGACCATGACGGCGGAAACAATGCCAGTGAGAGGCTCTTGTAGAGCTTCTAAAATTTCGTTGCTGTTAAGTGAAAAGCTCCGAGGTACGCCTTCAGCAAGGTTCCGCCCGCGAATTTCAATTTCTTTGACCTCTTCAGCGGGGTACGCAGCGCCAATTTCGTGTTTGATTCGCTCAGCCGTTGCCTCACCAATTAATGAACCAAAATTGCGGCGCACATAGTTGATAATGGCTTCATCGAATTTGTCTCCCCCAATGCGTACGGAAGACGAATACACCACGCCGTTCAAAGAAATAATGGCCACTTCTGTGGTACCACCGCCGATATCCACTACCATTGAACCAGTGGGTTCTGATACCGGTAGCCCAGAACCGATAGCGGCAGCCATTGGTTCATCAATCAAATACACTTCACGAGCTCCGGCACCTTCTGCAGATTCTTTTATTGCACGTCTTTCGACTTGCGTTGAACCACATGGGACACAAACTAACACTCGCGGCGATGGTAATAGGAAATTATTATCATGAACTTGTTTGATAAAATGCTGAAGCATCTTTTCTGTGACATTAAAGTCGGCAATGACTCCGTCTTTCATAGGGCGGATGGCTTTTATATTCCCAGGTGTTCGACCTAACATGCGTTTTGCGTCACTGCCGACGGCGGCAACACTGCGAGGTGAGCCTGCACGTTCTTCACGGATGGCGACTACGGAAGGTTCATTTAGAACAATGCCCTGACCTTTCACATAGATCAATGTATTTGCCGTACCTAAATCGATGGATAGGTCATTGGAAAAAATGCCACGGAGTTTTTTAAACATGTACAGCCTATTTATAGTTATCTATTACCAGCAATAACGTTGTATTCTAGGGTAAGTTGCAATGATTTTCATGTGTTTTTTGCTTCGACTCTCAAATTACCCAAGCCACTTCTTAAACTCAGTTAATTTTCGTTTACTAACCGGAATGATCGTGCCGTTGGATAAAGTAATCTGCCCGGTTCGACCTCGTTGTTTGAATGCGCTAATATGGGCTCTACTGACCCAATATGATCGGTGGCACATAAAGCCACTTGTACTCGGCAGTTTTTTGTCTGCTTCTATCAGACTGAACAAAATCATGCACTCTCCTACGTCTGTTACCACTCTTAAATAGTGCAGCTCAGATTGAAGATAAAGGATATTTTTTCCGATATTGGATGGTAGTGATGAATAAAAATCCTTATCTTCAGTCGCCGCTTCAGTCTCGATTGTCATGCTTTGTTCAGAGAGCGAAGTGGCAGGCAACGGATTTTTGTGTAATGTGTATCCCAAAAGCCATGGTGTATTTAATGCTATCCAAATTAAAATTGTCGGTGGAGCATAACCTGTAAATTCATCGATCATCTCTAAAAAAATCGTCTTAGGCTCGGTTTCACCGACAATATAAATATCTATTAATAGACCAATTGGTGCAAAAACAGCGCATCCTACAATAGCCGTCAGACTAAGTTTTAACCAATCATTTTTAATGTGATTCAAACCTCGGTCTTGCAACGTAATATGCGATACGAGTACACAGCTGATCACGCCAACCGATTGGATTTGCCAGATAAAAATGGTAACTAAAAAAGGGTGTTCATAATTGTCTCGTAATAACCAGGCGAGGACAAAACCAATAGAGGAAGCTGCGAATATAAAATAGTTTCTAGTACGAATATCATTGAAAGATAAAGTTAAGTTCAAAAGTTGGGTTCCAAATATAAAATGTGTTTGGCAGTTTGGAGAATCTAACGTGTACCGTTACTACAATTTTAGTCCCGTTAATACATTAATTACAAACTTGAGCAAACTTTGAGGCCATGATTATTGTAAACCATTTCATCGGGTCATTTTTCCTGATAAATCATTTTTCATCACAAAAACTGAGGTAATTATATGTACAAAATTTCAATGGTGGCATTGGCATTAATAGCGTCTCAAGTCATGGCGGATTCGCTCGAGGTCAATAATCAATATGCTGAACTCGATATACTGTATTTTTCATCGCCAGGTGATTTTGATGGCGAACAAACACTGGGACTTACCCTCGGTTATCAGTGGTCAGAGAAACATGCATTTGAAACTGAATTGCAAATAAATGGCTTAGATTCACAAAAGTTTGGTTTTGATGCTGATGCCGATTTGGTGTCGTATTTACTGGGGTATCGATATAATTTTAATCCATCAAGTGAGTTTCGATATTTTGCAGGCGTAGGTCTTGGTTATACTCAGGCTGAGTATTTTGTCGATCCCACCAATAAAGCTGAACAAAGTTTAATCATGCCCTTCGCAAGAATTGGCGTGGATTATGATTTCTCACCGAATGCATATGTATCTGCAGAATTTCGCTACCAGCACATACCAGATATTGATAAACATGAGGTACATTATGAAATCGGCAGTGTACCTGTAGTGGGGATAAGCATCGGTTACCGCTTTTAAAAAAAGGGCTTGTGTTAACACAGGCCCTTTTTCGTTACAAATAAATGGATTTTCTGTTACCGCCCTCGCCGACTCAGAATGGAATATCGTCGTCCATATCAAAGTCAGGTTCACTGACGGGAGGGGTTGGTTTTTGTGGCGCGGCAGATGGCTGGAATCCACCGGTATTGCCACTCGCTGGATTGTTCCGTGGCGCACCGCCACCCATATTGCCTCCGCCCATGCTGCCTTCGCCACGGCTGTCGAGCATTTGCATTTCGTTGGCAACAATTTCTGTGGTGTAACGATCATTGCCGGATTGGTCTTGCCATTTGCGGGTTTGCAATTTACCTTCAATGTAAATTTTAGATCCTTTTTTAAGATACTCACCGGCAATCTCGGCAAGACGTCGATACATAACGATGCGGTGCCATTCGGTTTTTTCTTGAGGTTGACCTTGTTGATCTTTCCAGGTTTCACTGGTTGCAACACTTAAATTGGCGATTGCGTTCCCATTTTGCGCATAGCGTATTTCTGGGTCGTTGCCAAGGTTGCCAACGATGATAACTTTGTTAATGCCTCTTGATGCCATGACTCACCTCTGTCTTATTGTACGGCTTGTTGTGCTTGCGCGAGATCAAAATGCGTTGTGTCGACTTTGAGATACGCTGCTTGTTCGGTTTCCACAATGGTAATGTCGACTACGCCATCCAATTGACGCAGTGTATCGCTCAGCTCGGCGACCGACCATTGTGCGATATTGACGCTAAGTGTAACCCTTTTAAAGCGGGTTTGCCTAGGCAGGCGTGACAATAAAATAAGCCATGCGATGCATACGCCAATGACCACAGTATATAGAACGGCGTCAGAAAAGCTACTGACCAATAGACCGGTTAGGGTACCGCCTAAAAAAGCACCAAAGAACTGGCTGCTCGCATAGATTCCCATAGCGCTGCCTTTGGCGCCGGCAGGTGCGATACTCGATACCATAGAAGGTAAGTGAGCTTCTAGGTAGTTAAAACCAGTAAAAAATATCACACCAATAGCGATCAACCAGAACAGTGAAAATGCGTCATTGTGATGACTCCACCACAAACCGCAAAATGCGCACATCAACAGTATCACGGATAGCAATAGAGTGCTTTTTACCCAATGTTCCCCCATCCGAATCAGGACCAATAACCCAACTAAAGACACTGACAAAACTGGGAGATACACTTGCCACTGATTGGCTAAGCCGAGTCCTTGAGCATCGAGCAACACAGGCAATTGAATGAATAAAACCGTAATGAGTAAATGTAGTATGCACACACTGACGTTCAAAATGGCAAGTTGAGGATGAAGTAACATCTGTTTGAGCTGAGTCGTCTGCGGTAAAATATCCCCCATCGGGGCGATGTTTACGGCATTTGGTACCGCAAAAACAACCAGTAACACACCTATCAATGCCAGTCCGGCCGTAAGATAAAAAATCCCTGATAACCCTCCGCTATTCGCTAATGCCGGGCCGATCAATAAAGCGAGGTAGAACGATAAGCCAATGCTAATGCCAATGATTGCCATCACTTTAGTGCGTTGATTTTCTCGAGTAACGTCAGCGGCTAACGCCATGACGGCACCCGCAATTGCACCAGCCCCTTGCAGCACTCGACCAACGACCAACCACACCATACTGTCAGCCTGAGCCGCTAGCAGCGAACCAATGGCAAAGACGATCAGACCAGCAATGATCACGGGTTTACGGCCAATTTTGTCAGAAAGCATACCGAACGGGATCTGTAAGATAGCCTGAGTCAGACCGTAACCCCCAATGGCCAGTCCGATGTATAGAGGCGTATAATCGTGATATTGCGAAGCCAAAATAGCCAAAACAGGCATGACCATAAATAGGCCTAGCATACGGCTCATATAAATTGCAGCAAGTGAAAAGGCCGCTCTTAATTCAGTTGGATTCACAATCATTCAAAAAAGAGTAAAAATTTCGCGAATTCTACCACAGCTTGACCCAATGTGATCAATACACAGTGGATTGCGTAAAAGTCTCTAATAAAACACACATTTATGGCATACTACAGGTTTGCTATTTATACGCATTTGGTTATCCATGGATAAAATCGAAGTACGCGGCGCTCGCACCCATAATTTAAAAAATATTTCTTTGGACATTCCTCGCGACAAGCTTGTCGTGATCACCGGTTTATCCGGCTCTGGTAAGTCGTCTTTGGCGTTTGATACATTATACGCCGAAGGACAACGGCGCTATGTGGAATCGCTTTCTGCCTACGCTCGGCAGTTTTTATCCATGATGGAAAAGCCCGACGTTGATTTGATCGAAGGCTTGTCTCCAGCGATTTCGATTGAACAAAAATCCACTTCTCACAACCCCCGTTCGACCGTAGGCACAATCACCGAGATTTACGATTATTTAAGATTGTTATTTGCTCGGGTTGGCACCCCCCGCTGTCCTGATCACGATGTGCCGTTAGACGCTCAGACCATTTCACAAATGGTGGATCGAGTATTGGCGATGCCTGAAGGTGAAAAACTGATGTTATTGGCACCCGTGGTACAAGAGCGCAAAGGTGAGCATCTCAAAACCCTCGAGGCGCTTGCTGCTCAGGGTTATATTCGCGCAAGGATTGATGGTGAAGTATGTGATTTATCGGATCCTCCTTCGTTAGATCTGCACAAAAAACACACTATTGAAGTGGTCGTTGACCGCTTTAAGGTTCGTGATGATTTGCAATTACGACTTGCTGAGTCATTCGAGACGGCAATCAATCTGTCTGGTGGTAATGCCAAAATCGCGTACATGGACGAACCAGACAAAGAAGAAATCATTTTTTCAGCTAACTTTGCGTGCCCTCATTGTGGTTATAGCATCAGTGAGTTAGAACCGCGGTTGTTTTCATTTAACAACCCTGCGGGTGCATGCCAAACGTGTGATGGGCTAGGTACGAGGCAATTTTTTGATCCGGCTCGGGTCATCGTCAACGATGAAATTTCCTTATCGGGTGGCGCGATCCGGGGATGGGATAAACGGAGTTTTTACTATTATCAAATGCTACAAGCGGTCGCAGATCACTATGGCTTTGATTTGACGAAACCCCTTAATACCTTAGATAAAAAACACATTGATATTGTATTACATGGTTCTAAAGGAACGGCCATTAATTTCAAGTACATCAATGAGCGTGGCGACATTATGCAACGCAAACATCCTTTTGAGGGAGTTATCCCCAATATGGAGCGACGCTACAAGGACACCGAATCGAATGCAGTCCGCGATGAGTTATCAAAATACCTAGCACAACAGCCTTGTTCAGCGTGTCACGGTTCTCGATTGCGTCTGGAAGCTCGCAATGTCTTTGTTGGTAACACTAGCTTGCCGACTATTGCGACCATGTCGATCGAAAACTCATTGAAATTTTTCAATGACTTGGATCTGCAGGGGCAAAAAGCGGCAATTGCTGAAAAAATCCTAAAGGAAATTCAGGATCGTCTTAATTTTTTAGTCAATGTTGGTCTTAATTACCTCACGCTAGAACGCAGTGCCGATACGTTATCGGGGGGTGAAGCGCAGCGTATTCGCTTAGCAAGTCAAATTGGAGCCGGTTTAGTTGGAGTGATGTATGTGCTCGACGAACCAAGTATTGGCCTGCATCAGCGTGATAACGAGCGTTTACTTAAAACGTTGAGACACTTGCGGGATTTAGGTAATACGGTGTTGGTGGTTGAGCACGATGAAGATGCCATCCGAGAAGCTGATCACGTGATTGATATTGGTCCCGGAGCCGGTGTGCATGGTGGTGAAATCATCGCCCAAGGGACCATGCAAGATATTATGGATTCTCCAGATTCGTTAACGGGGAAATATTTGTCAGGTCGAGAAAAAATAGACGTCCCAACCAAACGTAATAAACCCAAAAAAGGTGGTTGGGTAACCTTAACTGGTGCGACGGGCAACAATCTACAAGATGTGACGTTAAAAGTCCCAACGGGCTTAATGACCTGTGTCACAGGGGTGTCAGGTTCAGGTAAGTCGACCTTGATCAACGATACCTTTTACAAAATAGCCCAGCGCGAACTCAACAACGCTACGACCAATGAGCCAGCACCGTATAAGTCCATTACTGGTTTGGATAAGTTAGACAAGGTCGTAGATATTGATCAATCTCCGATAGGTCGAACTCCGCGATCTAATCCTGCGACGTATGCGGGAATATTTACGCCGATTCGAGAAATTTTTGCCGGTACCCAAGAAGCGCGGTCACGCGGCTATAAGCCAGGTCGGTTTAGCTTCAACGTCAAAGGCGGCCGGTGCGAGGCCTGCCAAGGCGACGGTGTAATCAAGATCGAAATGCATTTCTTGCCCGACGTCTATGTCACCTGCGAAACCTGTCATGGCAAGCGGTATAACCGCGAAACGCTTGAGGTCAAATTCAAAGGCAAATCCATCGCCGATGTTTTGGACATGACGGTTGAGGATGCGCAACAGTTTTTCCAAGCGGTGCCGTCAATCCGTGAAAAAATGGATGCGTTGGTGCGGGTTGGT
>JALRKK010000009.1 GCA_023268935.1 Glaciecola sp. | reverse complement strand
ACCTGTCAATCTCGACGGTGCGTAGTGTAACAAGTGCTGTAATAAATTTGCAACCTTAGGATAGAGGTTTACGACTAATTCCTGACAATCATTATGGGTCTTGGCAAATTCATAGTCGTGCCAGTTCATTATCGGTGTATTTCTGGGGAGATCAGGATGTTTAAAAATGGCTGCAGTTGAAATGTGCTCATCTGGATGAATCACTAAAAATGTATAGGATTTGAGCGGTGCCGGCGCAAATTCTTCGCCAACCCCGCTGGCAAAACAAGTTAACCCGTTTACAAATACCGGCACATCTGCACCTAATTGCAAACCCAAATCGGCTAATTCAATCGGGTTTAAGCCCAGCGCGAGCAATTTGTTGAGTACCACTAGAGTGGTCGCTGCATTGGACGAACCGCCACCAATACCGCCGCCCATGGGGAGCTTTTTATCTAATGTTATGTTTACCCCAAAGCGATTGCCCGTAGTTTGTTGCAACAACTGTACTGCTTTGACAATCAAATTATCTTCATCAGCAACGCCTTCGATGGGGGTAAGTATATTAATCTCTCCAACTGATGCGGGTGAAAAACGCAAAAAATCGCCGTAATCGAGAAGCTGGAATAGGGTTTGCAATTCGTGATAACCATCATCTCGTTGTTTGGTAATGTGCAAAAAAAGATTCAGTTTTGCTGGAGAAGACCATTTTACGTGTGAAAAAGCATCTAAAAAATCGATTTGATTATACATTTTGTTTAATTCCAGCCTGAGACTTTGAGTCTGAATGTTTGTGCCCCCATGAACAGGGTAATACGATGTGGTAACGAGACTTTATTTACTTTGCGATAGTCAGAGTAAGTAACACGCATTGGTGTTGGACAAGTTTGTTTGTCAATAACAAAACATGTTGGCATAAATTCAGTAATTACCCCCTGAGCATTTTTGCTGATCACGCCATCTTCCTCCCTGACGTCAGCAATCAACCAATGATTTAGTTGATCTATAGGCAATTGCCAACCAGTGAGTTCAAGGATGAGTTGTTCCGGAACGTTTGATGCATAGGTCTGCCCATCAGCAGTTAATTCTAGGCCCGATTGATTGCGTGTAGCCGATAATACGTTTATGCCTAGAGAAGTGGTTATTACCGTCTGATAAATTGCGTCGTTGCGTTGCCAAAAAAAATTAACAGCTCGACGCTCATCCGGGGTGATCACGGCGAGTTTTCCGCGCATTTGCCACTGTGTAAGTTCGGATGGTCTATGCGTATCCGTGAAAGTTAATGATTTGGGCAAAGTGGAACAACCACTAAACCACAGGCAATAAAACACGATCCATAGTCGTAAACTGCTTTTATTCATAAGGGCTTTTTCGTACAATGCACGCCGTAACAAAGAGTAGGAACACCATGACCATCATTGCCTTTGGCATCAATCACGAAACGGCCCCTGTGGCACTCAGGGAGCAAGTGGCTTTCACGCCAGATGCGGTGACCCGTGCGTTTTCGAGTTTGCAAAAAATCGATGGTGTGACTAGCTCGGTTGTTTTATCTACATGCAATCGTACCGAAATCTATGCTCAATGTACAAAAGAAGATCCAGAAGTTTTGCTGCAATGGTTGGGGCAATTCCACAATGTAGATATTAATACGCTTGCGCATCACTCTTATACCCATGTTAATGAAGCGGCGCTTAATCACATTATGCGCGTGGCGAGTGGTTTAGATTCTCTCATATTAGGAGAGCCACAGATATTGGGACAAGTGAAACAAGCCGTGATGGACGCCAAAAACCATGACGCTCTAACGAATCAATTTCGCAAAGTGTTTGATTACACCTTTCAAGTGGCCAAAAAAGTCCGTACTGAGACAGAAATAGGCGCCAACGCGGTTTCAGTTGCTTTTGCTGCGGTGCAATTAGCCAAACAAATTTTTTCAAAACTCGAGCGTTCCAAAGTTTTGTTAGTCGGTGCCGGTGAAACGATTGAACTGGTCGCTAAGCATCTTCATGACCAAGGCGTAACCAATATCAGTGTGGCCAATCGAACCTTGTCCAAGGCGCAAGGGATTGCCTCAGCTTTTGCCGGTGAAGCATTGACGTTAAGTCAATTACCGTCTCATTTAGCGCAAGCTGACATTATTATCAGCTCTACGGCTTCGCAACTGCCTATAATAGGTAAAGGGACAGTTGAGCACGCCTTAGCACAACGCCGACACCGTCCGATGTTGTTTGTCGATATTGCTGTGCCTCGCGATATCGAAGCAGAAGTTGCTGACATTGATGAGGCATACTTGTATACGGTCGATGATTTACAACAGATTGTGCAAGAAAATTTAGCCAATCGTGAACAAGCAGCTAAGGCTGCACAATCTTTAATCAGCTCGCAAATTACAGAGTTTGCCAAGTGGCAAGCCGCACAGGCTGGGGTGGATGTCGTCAAAACATTTCGTGAAAAAAATATCGAAATCCGTGATAAACTTCTCAGTAAAGCCAAACAACAAATAGCAGACGGATCAGATCCAGAGTCTGTTCTTGACGAATTCGCATATAAGCTCACCAATCAACTTGCGCACGGACCAACCAAGGTACTTGGTCAGCTCAGTGCGGACGGCAATAACGATTTGTTGGCACAGGTCAGTCAAGCTATGGGGCTGGATGTCGAAGTTAAAACAGAAGGTAATGAATACAAATGAAAGCATCGGTCGTGCATAAGCTCGAAAACTTGGTTGAGCGTTTTGCGGAAGTTCAAGCCCTGTTAAGTGATCCTGAAGTGATCGGCAATCAAGAAAAATTCAGAGCTCTATCAAGAGAATTTTCTCAACTTGAAGACGTAGTTAAGCACTTTAACGATTATCAGAAGGCTTGTGATGATCTCGAGATGGCTAATGAAATGTTAAATGAAGAAGATCCTGAAATGCGCGAGATGGCACAAGAGGAACTCAAAACAGCCAAAGCCACAATCGCTGAATTAGAACAATCTTTACAAGTCTTATTATTACCTCGTGATCCGCAAGACGATTGTAACTGCTTTTTGGAAATTCGAGCTGGTGCTGGTGGTGACGAAGCAGCGATTTTTGCTGGTGATTTGTTCCGCATGTACTCGCGATATGCTGAAACCAAGGGCTGGCGAGTAGAATTGATCTCAGCTAACGAAGGTGAGCATGGCGGTTACAAAGAAGTCATTGTGAATGTGATTGGTGATGGTGCTTACGGTGTGCTCAAATTCGAATCTGGTGGTCATCGGGTACAACGTGTACCAGAAACCGAAAGCCAAGGTCGCATTCACACATCGGCCTGTACTGTTGCAGTGTTAGCTGAATTACCTGAATCTGAGGCTATCGAAATTAACCCTGCTGATTTGCGTGTGGACACGTTTCGTGCATCAGGCGCTGGTGGTCAGCACGTAAACAAAACTGATTCAGCCATTCGTTTAACACACATTCCAACTGGTTTGGTGGTGGAGTGTCAAGATGAGCGTTCGCAACACAAAAATCGCGCCAAAGCGATGTCAGTCTTGCAATCTCGTTTAAACAATATTGAACAAGAAAAGCGTGCAGCAGAAGAAGCTTCAACGCGTAAAAGTCTGGTGGGTTCGGGCGATCGTTCCGAGCGGATCCGAACGTATAACTATCCGCAAGGTCGAGTGACTGATCACCGTATCAATTTAACTTTATACAAGCTAGATGAAGTGATTGCCGGTGATGTAGACGCTTTGTTAGAGCCGATTCGTCAAGAACATCAAGCTGATCAACTTGCCGCGCTTGCCGACGACTAGTGTTAAGTTCTACCCAAATCCAAGACCTCTTAGTTGAAGCGGAAAGTGCCTTACTTGACGCCTTAGCTAGTGTGCAAGGACCTGGTGT